>NZ_JBUDSQ010000099.1:0-7262 GCF_054921335.1 Desulfoplanes sp.
CCTATATCCTATATCCTGAAGCGCAGCGCTCATCTATCATTTTTTTACACTACCTTATTGAGCGCAAATTCAATGATCGCCTCTGCCCCAGCCTCCTGCAAACGGGGAATGAGGTCCCGCACATCGCTGACATCCACGACCACCTCGATGGACAGCCAGTCGGAGTTGTATAGGTGGGCCATGGTCGGGGAGGTCATGCTGGGCAGGATGTCCATGATGGCATCCATGCTCCCGGCCGGGGCGTTCATCTTCAGGGCGACCAGCTTTTCCGCGCGCAGGGCCCCCTGGAGCAGGGTGTTCATGTTTTCGATCTTGGCCCGTTTCCAGGGATCTTCCCAGGCTTCCTTGTTGGCGATGAGCTGGGTGTTGGTCTGGAGAATCTCAGCGATGATCCGCAGTCCGTGGGCCTTGATGGTCGTGCCGGTCTCCGTGATTTCCACAATGGCGTCGGCCAGTCCCTCGACCACCTTGGCCTCGGTGGCTCCCCATGAGTAATCAACCGTGACCGGGATCCCGGCGTTGTCGAAATATTTCTTGGTGTAGGAAACGAATTCCGTGGCGATTTTTTTGCCGGCCAGGTCTTCGGGGCGTTTATACGGGGAATCTCCGGCAACGGCCAGGACCCAGCGGGCCGGTTTGGCACTCACCTTGGAATAGACCAGGTCGGAAACCACGACCACGTCGGCCTCGTTCTCCAGGGTCCAGTCCTTGCCGGTCAGGCCGACGTCCAGAACACCCGAGGCCACGTATCTGGCCATCTCCTGGGCCCGGCACAAACTGCACTTGATGTTCTTGTCGTTGATGTCCGGAAAATAATTACGGTGGTGGGAGGTCAGCTTCCATCCTGCCCTGGCAAAGAGTTTCTTGGTCGCGTCTTCCAAAGATCCCTTGGGGACCCCGAGTTTGAGGATGTTTTTGGTTTCTTCAGCCATTTATTTGTAGACCTCCTTGGGATCGAATACCTTGTCACAACATTTTTTCCACGGACCGCCGGTGAGATCCGTGAGTTCCTCGAAAAAACAACTCTCATATCCCAGATGGCAGGCGGCTCCGCCGATCTGGTCCACAAGTAGAAGCACGGTGTCCTGATCGCAATCCAGACGCACGGCATGGACCTTCTGCACATGACCCGAGGACTCCCCCTTATGCCACAGCTTGTTCCGGCTGCGGCTATGGTAATGGGCATCACCCGTTGCCAGGGTTTGTTCCCACGCCTCTTCATCCATATAGGCCATCATGAGCACCTTGCCCGTCTTGACATCCTGGGCAATGGCCGGGACCAGTCCGTTTCCTTTCTTGAAATCAGGTTGCAGCACGCTTGTTCACTCCGCTTGGGGTTGGGGTTGTATGACGGCACGGCCCGAAAAGTGGGCCGTGAGGGTATGTAAAACCCGCACGGGGCGGGTTCTTGGGTTGTGTATGTGCGGTTCAGGACGCGGGCTTGTCAATTCCGGCCCGCAGCTGGCCGCAGGCGGCGGCGATGTCCTGGCCTTTGCTCTTACGCAGGATGCAGGTCATTCCCTTGTCCCAGAGGACTTTTTCAAAGGCGAGCACAGCTTCCCTGGTCGGGCTCTTGTAGGGGATACCCGGTCCGGGATTAAAGGCGATGAGGTTCACCTTACACTTGAGCCGCGACAGGAGTTTGACGAGCTGTCTGGCGTGGTCCTGTGAATCATTGACCCCGCCCAGCAGGATGTATTCGATGGTCACCCGTTCCCTGGGCTGTAGAGGATAGCTCTCCAGGATGGCCATGAGTTCGTGGAGAGGAAGTTTGGCCGCACCGGGCATGATGCGTTCCCTGAGCTCCTGGGTCGGGGCGTGCAGGGAGATGGCCGGGAGCGCCATTCCCTGTTTGGCGAATTCCAAGAGTCCTTTCTTGATCCCGCAGGAGGAGAGGGTGATCTTGCGCCGGGAGAAATTGAGGCCGTGTTCGCTGTGCAGAATCTCCATGGACCGCTTGACCTCGGGCCAGTTCATGAGGGGCTCGCCCATGCCCATGAACACCAGATTGGTCAGCCGGTCTGCTTTGCCGCGTCCGCGGAGAAACTCGCGGGCTACAAGGACCTGCATGGCGATTTCCCCGCCGGTCATGTTCCGCAAAAATCCCATTTTTCCTGTGCTGCAGAAGGTGCACCCCATGGCGCAGCCCACCTGGGTGGACAGACATTGTGTGAACCGGTCCTTTTCCGGAATGAGCACGGTTTCCACCAGGGCACCGTCATCATATTCGAGGAGGAGTTTGACCGTGGTATCCGTGCTTTCCTGCAGGGTGTGCACCCGGGGCCAGGCAATGGTCCAGTTCTCGGCCAACCGCGTGCGTAGAGACTTGGCCACGTTGGTCATGGCCGAGAACTCTCGGCACCCGTGCCGCCACAGCCAGGCCCATACCTGGGAGGCCCGGAACCTGGGTTCGCCCATGTTGACCAGACGGTCCTCGAGTTCCGCAAACGTGAGATCCAGGATATTGTCTATTGGATCTTCTCCTTTTCCTTGTAGTCCACAACGAATTGTTTGGCCTCATCCACAGAATTCACATCCCCTGATATCTGGGCTTGGAGCAGCGCGTCACGGATCAGTCCGACCATGGGCCCGGGATGTATCTTGGCCAGTTCCATGATCTTCTGCCCGTTGAGCAGGGGCTCGAGCATGTCTTCGTCGATATCGGCCCGTTCGAGCATTTTCATGTTGTGGTTGAATTCGGTGTATGTGCCCTTGCTTGCCTTGACCTCGGCCCGTGCCAACTCGATCAGCCGGGGGTATTCGTCCAGTCCCTTGAAACGTCGGATGCCCTTGTCATTGAGCATGAAGTGGAAGCGCATGTGGTGTTTGACCAAATGGCAGACCAGATCGATGTCTTCGGGGGCGAACCCGAGGCGACGGAGAATTTTTCTGGTTACCTTGGCCCCGACCTGATGGTGTTGGTAGAAAAGAAGATTGCCCTCAAAGGATTCACCAGTGAACACCTTGCCGAGGTCCAGGAATATGCACGTCAGTGTTCCGTACCAGTCGAAGGGGAGTTCTTCGGGGTAGTGTCGCATGGTGGCGATCATGTGGTCCCAAATGCTTTCTTTTTCCTCACCGTTTTCCGTGGGCAGATAAATACGGGTCAGGGGCATGAGCTCGGGGATGATCCCGTGGATGATCATGGTGTCGAAGAGGTACTGGACGAATCTGTGCATGTTTTCCGCTTCGACTTTTCGCCATTCGTCCATGATGTCGGTGATGCGCACATAGTCGGCAACCCGGCGGGCCGACCGCAGAAGGGAAAGCCAGGTGTTCGCCTCTATGGGCAGATTGTAGTTGGCGGAAAAGCGCAGGGCCCGGATGGCCAATAGATAGTCCCGTTTCAGGGTTTCATCCGGAATACCCACAAGTTTGATTTCACCCGAGGAGAAATCCTCGAAACCGTCATAGACATCCTTGGGCTGTGGGATGGTCGGGCAGGCAACGTCCAGGGGGAGCCCGTCCTGGTCCTCCATCGTTTTGAGCAGCCTCGGGGTCAATTTGGTCACACATGCGTCGATATACGAACCCTTGCCCACATCACCCTGATAGAAGGAAAAGGTCACCCCGCCCTGGGTGAGTGTGCCCTTGCGGATCGGTTCGTCGGTCTTGCGGATGTCCGGGAAGAGTATGCTCAGGTTGTCGAATTCCATGTCCGTACAGATATCGATTGCCTGTTCCCCGCTCGTGTCCAGAACTTTTTTTTGCAAGGGCAGATTGATGATATAAGCATCGAACCCGTTTCTCATGATTGTTTTACAGATGGAAGCCGCGTCTTTGATAGGCTGCATCGAGATATCTCCTTATTCGATGGGCTGAATGCATGGTCGCGTAGGGATGGCCGGTTTATTCCTTTGCCATGGTGTAGGCGAGATTTCCTTCAAGATAATGTGCAGCGACTTTACCCAGAAGAGCCGTGCCCATGCAAGGGGTGTTTTTGCCCTTGGAGAGCAGGGTGGATGGCTGGACGGTCCAAACATGTCGAGGATCGAAAAGCACGAAATCAGCCGGGTCCCCCTGGGCGAATCCGTTCACCCCGAGATTGAAGATCCGGGCCGGTCGGGTGGCGCATCGGGTGACGAGGTCTCCATGGGTGAGCACCCTCTCACGGACCAGGGAAACATACAGAGAAAGGGCTGTATCCATGCCGGAAATCCCGTTGGGGGCCTCATCCATGGTGGTTTCCTTTTCAAAATCCGCGTGGGGGGCATGGTCGGTAACCAGAATGTCGATGATTCCTTCTTTTACGGCCCGGCGCATGGCCAGAACGTCTTCCCGTGTCCGTAGCGGTGGATGGACCTTGGCCAGGGTGTTGTATCCCTCGACCATGGTTTCATCCCAGAGAAGATAGTGGGCGCAGGTTTCAGCGGTCACCGGAAGCCCCTTTTCCTTGGCCATGAGGACCAGTTCTACTGATTCCTTGCAGCTGATATGGGCCAGATGCACCGGGATGTTCAGGTATTCGGCCAGAAGAATGTCGCGGGCAACCTGCAGGGATTCGGCCACTGACGGGCTTCCCTTGAGACCCATTTGGCCGGAGAGCACGCCCTCGTTCATCACCCCGTGGCCGGAGAGGGTCGGGTCCTCGCAATGATCGATGACCTTCAGGCCCAGATCGGCGGCATATTCCATGGATCTCCGGAAGAGGTCGTTGTTATCCACGGGCACGCCGTCGTTGGAAAAGGCCACGCAGCCGGCCTTGGCCAATTCGGACAGCGGGGCGAGCTCCCTGCCTGCCAGGCCCTTGGTCAGGGCACCCACCGGGCGGACTCTGGGGCCGCCTGGATGGGTCTTTGCGGCCGTATCCAGAATGAATTCAGTGACCTGGGAGCGGTCGTTCACCGGATCGGTGTTGGCCATGCACATGACCTGCCCGAACCCCCCGCCCAGTGCGGTCTGAAGACCCGTGGCGATGGTCTCCTTGTACTCCTGGCCGGGTTCGCGCAGGTGGACATGTGCGTCGATGAGGCTGGGGAAGAGCCAGGCTTCCTTGGCGTCTGTTTCCCGGTCCAGTGGGGTGACTTCCCGACCCTGCTGGACAGGTATGAGTCCCTGGATGGTTCCCTGGTCGACCAGGAGATCCATGGGCTGTTCCTGCCAGATGACATTGCGGACGATGAATTGGGGTGCGGACATTGTGGGGGTACCTTTTTTATCGCGCAGAGGCGCAGAGGCGCGGGGAAGCGGTTTATGGCGAAGAGGGCTATTCGGATAGTTCCCGTGTCAGATACAGGTACAGAACCGCCATACGCACGGCCACGCCCGAGGCCACCTGGTCCAGGACGAGGCTGTTGCCGGCATCAGCCAGGGCTGAGGAAATTTCCACACCGCGGTTGATGGGCCCGGGGTGCATGATGCGAACGTCCGGGGCCGCTTTTTCGAGGTGGGAGGAACCCAGGCCAAAGGTCATGGCGTATTCACGCAGATCCGGAAGCAGTCCTGCCTTCTGCCGCTCGAGCTGCAACCGGAGGCAGATAATCGCGTCCACTCCCCGGCAGGCTGTCGTCAGATCGTCGAATACGGTCACGGGCCAGGTCCGAACGCCGCAGGGGAGCAGAGTTCGGGGGGCACATAACCGGACCTTGGCCCCGAGCATGTTCAGAAGGATGATGTTTGAACGGGCCACCCGGCTGTGGGCGATGTCTCCAAGGATGAGCACCGTTTTACCTGTGAAATCATCTCCCCAGATCCGGCGCAGGGTGAACCCGTCCAAAAGGGCCTGGGTGGGATGGGCATGGCGTCCGTCGCCCGCGTTAATGACCGAGCAATCCAGCCGTCCAGACAGAAAGGATGCTGCCCCGCTGGACCAATGGCGCAGGACGATACCGTCTGGAGCCATGGCCTGCAGGGTCAGGGCCGTATCCTTGAGGGTCTCACCCTTTTGCAGGGAGCTGCCTGTTTTGGCCAGGGAAAAGGTGTCTGCGGAAAGGCGTTTGCCGGCGATATCAAAGGAGGTCTTGGTGCGGGTGGAGGGTTCGGCAAAAAAAAGGACAACCGATTTGCCCTTGAGGACCGGTACCTTTTTTACCGGTCGCTTGTTCACCTCGTCAAACCGGTCGGCGACCTCGAAGATATACCCGATCTCCTTCCGGCTCAGTTGGTCTGTGTCGAGCAAGTCCTTGTGTTTCCAGTGCATTGATCTGCATACCCCGCCATGGTCGGCTATTTGTTCCGTAGGGAGAGCCCCTCCGGGCAAAATATAATTCTACACCCTAAAAATATCTTGTTCGGCTAGCAAGGAATTTTTTTGGGGGAGATGGGGGAGGGCTGTTTGCTTGGAGTAGTGACTATCGTGCCAATCTGGGGGTTGTTTTTTCCTGGGAACGCCGAGCGTCTGCTCGGCATTTTGGTATGGGCACCGTTAATCAATGGGTGACTCATGAATCGCCCGCTTTTCTGCGCCCCGGGAGGTGCAGAAAAGCAAACGGGTTGCCAGGAAACTACGGTTCCAGGAGGTATGTCGGGATTGTTAAAAACAGCGATTTTGAAAATGGTTCTGGTGTAAGCTGTTGTCCCAAAGGCCGAGCAGACGCTCGGCGTTCCCAGGAAGGGCAAAAAAAGACCGCCCGGATCATCATGATCCCGGCGGTCGTACAGGAGGATGCGAAAGCCGGTTGGCTAGAACCGGTACCCCACGTTAAGGGCAACGATGTGTGAGTTGCCGTCTTCAAAGGTACTGTCTTTGACGCCGGTTGCTGTGCTGTCATCAAAATTACGATCTTTGACGGTCAGGTAGCTGTAGGCAACGTCAATGGTCCATGTGTCCCAATGGAAGCCGGAGCCGATGCTGTAGATCTGGCGGTCGTTGGAGGGGATCTGGTATTCCGCATGGTCCGGATCGACCGGGGATTCATCGTACACATACCCGAGGCGCAGATCCATCCAGTCGTACAGGGCGTATTCGAGACCGATCTGGTAGCGGTTCACGTCTTTCCAGTTTTTTTCTTTGACAATGGGATTTTTAGGAGGAGTAAGAGTAGAGTCGGTCATCTCGATTCTTAATTCATCGTAGGCGCTCCAATACGTGCGCAGGAGGTCGAAAGAGAGACTCAATTTATCCAAAGGTTTGACCAGTATGCCTAGAGAGAGCATCGCAGGCAGCGGTTCTGTGGCCTTGAAGCTGTCTCCATATGCCTGGCCGAATGTGTCGGCTTTATTACCCGCAACGGCCTTGTCACCGATATTGCTGAAATCCACATCACCTTTCATTTTGACTTCTATCTTGCTGCGATAAGAGGCGCCAAAGGCTAGCCAGTCAA
>NZ_JBUDSQ010000100.1:0-7254 GCF_054921335.1 Desulfoplanes sp.
CATTCCAAAACAGGGCAAAAACGGGTTCGGATTGCGTAGAAATGGGTTTTGGGTTCATGCAAATGGCGGGGGTGGGTTCTGGTCGCGGAAAAGGGCAGATATGGAATCTGCCCCTACGGTGGGATGAATGGATACAATGAAAAATTTTACATCCATCGTAACCCGGTAGGGGCGGATTCCATATCCGCCCTTCTGGATCCCGCGGCCGCCGGTGGATTCAATTTCTGTCCCCGGATACCACATCCGCCATGGATCTCACATTCCAAAACAGGGCAAAAACGGGTTCGGATTGCGTAGAAATGGGTTTTGGGTTTACGTAAATGGCGGGGATGGGTTCTGGATGCACAAAAGGGCAGATATGGAATCTGCCCCTACGGGAATTTTAATGAATACGATAATTAAAAAACATTCGTCGCGGCGAACCATCAAAGGTAAAATACTGGGCATTTTGATGGTTGTGCTTGTGCTCAGTCTGGTGGCGCATTTGGGTATTTTTTATTATACAACGGCTCATGTTAAAAAGATGAATCAGGAGGTTCTTTCGGAGCTTCATGCTCTTGATAATAAGGCCGGTGTGGAGCTGAAAAATGAGATCGAAAACAAATTCGTGATCACGGACATTGATATATGTTCGGGATGTATTGCAAAAAATTCAAACGGATACATTGCCAGCCACAGCAGCGATAAAAAATGGATCTTGTTTCCGGCAGGCTATTTTGATCAGCATGTTGAGGATAAGGCGGAAGAAAAATCTGTGTATCTTTTGGATATGAAAGAGAAGTTCGTATCCTTTTATAACAGAATAACCTCTATTACCTTGGCAGTATTTATCGGTATCGTTGTCATTGCATATGTCATCGGATCAACCCTGGCCAAAAAGCTGACCGAGCCTTTGATCACGCTGAAAAAGGCGACAAGATTTCTTGGCGAGGGGTATCTGGCCGATAAGGTAGACGTCCGTACCGGTGACGAGATCGAGGAACTGGCTGATAATTTCAATCAGATGGTCGCCACGCAGGACAACTATCTGGACAAGCTCTGTGACTCCATTGAGCGAAAAACCATCATGGAGTCGGAAATCCAGCTGGCCGCCCGTATTCAGAAGTCATCCCTGCCCGGGGCGAATCCTGCATTTGATGCAAAAACTGGGGTGGATGTGTCCGCCTTTCTCAAGCCTACCAAAATGGTCAGTGGTGATTTTTACGATTATTTTTTTGTGGACGATAACCACCTGTTTTTTGCCCTTGGTGACGTGTCCGGCAAAAGTATGTCGGCGGCCCTGTTCATGATGACCACCAAGCTGCTCATGAAAAAGTTTGCCCTGACTAAGCTCCCTCCTGATGCGGTCTTGAAGTATGTCAACGACACCCTGGCCCTGGACAATCCGACCTGCATGTATTGTACGATTTTCTGTGGTATTCTGGATACCGAAACCGGCCATCTGAACTACTGCAATGGAGGCCATACCTATCCTCTTTTGTGCAGCAACACGTCTTTTAGCTACATGGCTACCCGGGAAAACATGCTTGTGGGGCTCACCCCGGAGGCGGAGTTCGGATCAGAAGAGCTGGATATGCATGAAAATGACATGCTGTTTGTGTATTCTGACGGTGTTACCGAAGCTAAGAATACTGCTGACGATCTCTATTCCGAGCCACGACTCCTCGAACAGCTCAATGGTGGTCACAAGGAGACTGCCAGGCGTGTCATCGAAGAAATAAGGGAGGATGTTCTGGGATTTTCAAAAAATGCCGAGCAATATGATGATATCACCATGCTGTGCCTGGCATTTCGGGGGAAGGGAAGGGTTTCTTGATGTGGTTATTTCAGGATATCCGGTCCAGTAAGGCCCATGATCAGCCCCTTGTTTTTTCTCGCCTCCCGGGGCTCGAAAAAACGGGCGATCCGTGGATCGCCCCTACAAATTTAGCCGGAATGATTGCGTTTATGACTGTTTTTATCGGGAATTGCTGTGGTTATTTTGTCTTTTTGGCAAAGATCGATGCCAAAAGAGCCGGGACGCAGATGATCACGGCAAGCACCATGGCATGATTGAAGCCTGCTGTAACTTTTTCCGGGGAAAGGAGATGTACTGTCTTGGTATTACTTCCTGCAATATGGGAAAAGACGATCTGAAAAAAAGTGACGCCCATGAGCGCACCGACACTGTTGATGACGGAGAGTATGGCCGAGATGATCCCCTGTTTGCCTTCTTCCGCATTGCTCATCACCAACGTCATGTTTGACACGGTGAAAAAGGCCAGTGCAATCCCGAATACAACGAAAAATGCAATGATATATCCTATGGGCGTAGCGATTCCGATACGCATGAAGAAACTGCATGCCAGGAGCATGCAAACGACGGCAATGGATGCAATCCATCGGGGACTCTTCTTGTCGGTAAGATAGCCTGCCAGGGGACAGAACACGAAAACCGCTATGGGCAGGGCCATGAGGATAAGCCCGGCCTTTTCCGGGGACAGTCCCTTCACCAGTTCAAAAAAGTAGGGGAAGAGAAACAGAACGCCATTGAGCAGGATGATCACTAAAATGGCGGCCAATGCTGCAAGGCTCAAATATGTATTGTTAAAAATGCTGATATCGATCAGCGGCGCAGAGAAACGTTTTTCTCGTGCAATGAAAAGCACAAAACAGGCCATGGAAAAACAGAAAAGCCCGATGACATATGGATGTTCCCATCCTGCATCCTGACCGTGATGCAGGGCGTATACAAAGGAACAGAGACATATCAGACTCAAAAGCCCGCCCCAGATATCAAAAGGCGATGTCTGCTCCGGTCCGCTCTTTTGGGGACGCAGAAATTTGTAGGAGAGGACAAGCCCCGCTATCCCGAAGGGGATATTGAACAGAAAAAGCCAGCGCCAGCTCAGATATTTCAGGAAGAATCCCCCCAGGGGCGCCCCCACCGCGAACCCGATACTCCCCATCACCCCGACGAATCCAAACGCTCTGCCCCTCATCGATACGGGCAGGGTTGTGGCAACCACCGCGCAATAGGTTGAAAATAACATGGCACTCCCGACTGCCTGAATGAGCCGGAATGCCACAAGGGTATGCAAACTGTTTGAAAGCCCGCAAAGCAGCGAGCCGATGGTGATGACCCCAAACCCCGCCATAAAAATGTTTGCCGGCCCCTTCATATCCCCAAGCCTGCCGAAAATGAGCGCGCAACTGGCCGTTATCAGCAGATAGGATATGATGATCAGAGATACGCCGGCCGTGTTGGTCGCGAACACCTTCTCCAGGGTGGGGCTGGCGATCATGACGATGCTGCCGTCTAGGTTGCCCAGGAAGGGAGCGATGCCTATCGTGGCTATGATAAGCAGGTGCTTCAATGTTATGTTGTCTTTCTCTTTTGGGTTGGTCATGGGGGCAATAAAGAACGGTGCGCGGTTGCTGGTTTTTACAATGACTGGGCCACGCAGGATCTGTATGACTTTTTGCTGGTACAGGCCAGATTTTTTTCACCACAACTTCCCTGACACCGGGTGGGCAGGATGGTTGCTCCAGAAAATATGAACCCGCTCTCGACCTGGAATCGGCCATGTATGTTCGAGCAGATCCGGGAGGCTTCAGGTGATGCCCGTGGGACGGCCACGCAAAAAGACAACCTGTCGAAATTCAGGGTGATTTCGGCCTTAGAATACTCGATGAATTCCCGGGTGATGGGGAACTGGCATTTGAACGCTGCTTCCTTGACGCTGAAAAGTATCTTCGCATAGCGGCCGTCATCGCCCGGAGCATATGAAGAAAGCCATCTGCGTTCCCTGGCAGAGCATACAAGCTCGAACAACTCTTCATCGAGTGGAGTATCCAGCTCCACATCGAGCCCGATCCCTTCTATTTCATTTCTGTTCGCCACCGCAGCCGCGCAATATCCTCTCGTATGCGATATGGAACCCGTCACTTTATCCGGCCACCTGGGTGACCTGTCCTTATTCTGGAGTATCGCACCCGCTGTAATGCCAAGGCGTTTCAAAGCCTGATGCGCACACATCCGTCCACCGCAAAATTCGGCCTGTCGTTTGGGGACCGCATGTGCCACCATTTTCCATTCATCCTCATACATGTCAGTCCTGCAGATATGGGGTGAGGATTCGGATGTGATCACACAATCTGGAAACAATGCGTCAACGTAGGAAATCATGGAATACTTCATACCCATTATTTTTCATGGTGGCAGCTTGGATGGTGATGTCCTTTTGCATGGGGATTATGCCGCGATCTAAAGTTCGTGATTATTGTCCGCACGGATGCGACTGCAAAAAATGCCCTCATTGCCAGATCCTGAATAATCATGAGATCTAACTACCTGGTTTTGCTTAAAACTTAATAACATAAAACCTAAAACCGCCTGCAAGAGATACTTTTTGCAGGCACATCCGCACGAGGAGAATGAATAACAGGGCTCCGGAAGCCATGTTCAAAAATGAATGGTCATGTTCTGCGGTCCGAGTCAACCAGTCCGAGGGATTCAGGCCGAGGCCCCGGTAGATGGCATCGGCGCCCAGGCCGAAGAGGATGGCCACGACGATAATGCTTGCCAGGTAAAGAATCGCGGACTTCTTGCCGAGCACTCTGGCTACCACGGCAATGGTGGCCGTCTTGGTGGCGGGTCCTGCCAGGAGAAAAACCAGGGCGGCGCCGGGCAGGGCTTGCACGGGGATCGATGCTGGTATAATTCAAAATTTTGGTTCATCCGGCAATAGCGTACTTTTGAACTCTCTCGGCTGAAGACAGCTGCTGACGGAAAACATCTTCCAGTATAACCTGGATAGAACGAATACACGCACTCTGTAGCCCCCCTCACGTAGTTCAGGGAGGGGCTGGGGGTGGGTTTAAGAGCGGAAATGGCCTTGTTTCGATTGTTATTGGATACTATTTCAGTTGGTCATCCTGGTCCGAGCCTGATGAAAGCAGTCGCTATATTTCTCCACCAACCCCTTTAAACTTCTCCACAAAGGCCACAATTTTCTGAAATACTGTCTGTTTCTTCGTTTTGTATTGCGGATTGAGCGGGCTCATTTTGGGCAGCGTGGCATTGAGTGCCGTGCCGTTTTCGGTTGCATATTCGTGCTTTAAGGATGCCTTGATGTACCGTCTTGCCTCCACCTTATTCAGCGCCTCAGTGTGGATCAGCTCCTCGGCCTCGCGCTTTTGTTCCGCCTGGGCAAACGTGAAGAACGCATCAATGACGTTTGCCTTGTCTCCGATGTCGTCCAGATCGGTTTGATTGATAAAATCAATAATCAGGCTCTCTTTAGCCCTGTTCCCTATACTGGCTCGAATCACCCGCCTCACGTTATCGATGAGGTCATCCTTGTTCCTGGTTTTCTTGTTGTGCTCAAAGATGAGTTCCAGAATGTAATCGAGGTTGATCTCCTGGGATTTCAACAAATCCACCTCAAAGACCACATCATCCCAATCAACGGTGGAATCGTCCTGCTGTCCTCCAGCCCTCTGACTCCGCAACCAGTCGCGGGTGTCATTGTACGTGGAACGGTAATCCTGGACCAGTCGCTCGGACGGCACGTTGATTTTCCGCATAGCCTCCAGGTCGTCATCGCTCAAATAGTGCTTTGCCTTGAATTCCTCGACCGCTTCCGCATCTTTCAGATCCACCTCCTGCAAGGCATTCAGCCCGGTAAACTCATCGTAGTTGCGGAGAATATTCTCCACCCGCAGGTACTCCCCGAACAGTTTCACAAAGTCCTTTTTGTCCTGCTCTTTGATGATCTCACTCGGATCAGGGAAGCGGTCTTGCAGCTCGTTCACCACCTCCACATACCCACGGCACGCCTTGCCGGTAGCGATGTCGGTAAACCCCTCCATGTATTCCTGGTAACTCTTTTCCAACACCACGTTCTTGGTGTTGGCATTGCCGAAGAGAGTGATCGAATCAACCGTGCTCTGCTCCAGGTCACGGAAGGTCACGATATTGCCGAAGGTCTTGGTGGCATCATAAATCCGGTTGGTGCGCGAAAACGCCTGCAGGAGTCCGTGGTAACGCAGGTTCTTATCGACAAAAAGCGTGTTGAGGGTCGGGGCATCGAAGCCTGTCAGGAACATCCCCACCACGATCAGCAGGTCCACCTCCTGCTTTTTCACCCTCTGGGCCAGGTCGCGGTAGTAGTTTTGGAACCCCTTGCTATTGACCCCGTAGTTCGTCTTAAAGGCCGCGTTGTAGTCGCCAATAGCCGCACTGAGGAACTCCTTGGCACTGCTGTTCATGGCCGACACCTCGAAGCTCTCGTCGGGAATGTCGCCCACCGCATCCTGCTCCTCGTTGGCCGCAAAAGAGAAAATCGTGGCGACCTTGAGACGCTTCTTTTCCTCGGCCTCAGTCTGCAGCTCACGGAAGGCCTCATAATACGCCTTGGCTGCATCCACACTGCTCACCGCAAGCATGGCATTGAACCCCTTTGCTCCCATGTGCGCACGATGCGTCTTCAGGGGGAAATTTTTGAGGATGTAGCCTGAGATCGCACGAATACGATCCGGGTGGAGCAGTGCCTGCTTATTCTCCGCAGCGGAGAGCTTTTTCTCATCCTGCTCAGTCTCGATGGCCTGGAACTGAGGACGCACATCGTTATAGTCCACCTTGAACTTCAACACCTTCTCATCGCGAATGGCATCGGTGATCACGTACGCATGCAGCTCCCGTCCGAAGACGCTCCCCGTTGTTTCGGCACCCAGGGCGTTTTCTGGAAAAATCGGCGTGCCCGTGAAGCCGAATTGGTAATATCGCTTGAATTTCTTTTGCAGGTTCTTCTGCGCCTCACCGAATTGGCTGCGGTGGCACTCATCAAAGATGAAGACCACCTGCTTGTGGTAGATGGGAAGCCTGCCATCCCCCCGCATCAGGTTATTGAGCTTCTGGATAGTGGTGACGATGATCTTGTTGTCGTCCTTCTCCATGTTCCGCTTCAGCCCGGCCGTGTTCTCGGAGCCGTTGACGCTGTCAGGCGAGAAGCGTTGGTACTCCTTCATCGTCTGATAATCGAGGTCTTTGCGATCCACCACAAAGAACACCTTGTCGACAAAATCCAGCTCAGTGGCCAAGCGCGCCGCCTTGAAGCTGGTGAGGGTCTTTCCTGAACCGGTGGTGTGCCAGATAAAGCCTCCCCCTTCGGGTTTGCTCCAATGCTTGGCATGATACGCACTCTTGATCTTCCAGAGGATACGTTCGGTTGCCGCAATCTGGTAGGGGCGCATCACCAGCAGCGTGTTGTC
>NZ_JBUDSQ010000101.1:0-7063 GCF_054921335.1 Desulfoplanes sp.
ACCGGCACCATGAGCACGGTCAGAAAGGTCGAGGTGCACAGCCCGGTGACGAATGTCGAGGCCATGGCTCCCCATACAAGCGAGTACTCCGGGATGCCCAGGGCCATGGGCAAGAGGCCCAGAGTGGTCGTCAACGTGGTCAGCAGGATGGGGCGAAGCCGGATTCTGACCCCTTCGAGAATGGCCTTTCTCCGGTCCATGCCCTCCCGATAGCGTTTGTTGATGAACTCGATGAGCACCAGGGAGTCGTTGACCACCACCCCGGTGACTCCGACAATGGCGATGAAGCTGTTGATGGTGAACATGGCTCGGGTCAGAAAGATGCCGTAGATGATTCCGATGAGGGCGAAGATGACTGCGGACATGATGATGAAGGGCTGAATATACGAGCGGAACTGGGTGGCCAGAATGGTGTAGATGATGAGCAGGGCGATGCCAAAGGCGTAGGTCAGGGACGTGTAGGAGCGACGGGTGTTTTCGAACTCCCCGGCAAAGTCCAGGGTGGCTCCGGGATACTCGCTCTGGACCCCGGCGAAGAAGGTCTTGACCATGCGTACGACGGCAGGCGTGGAAAGGTTCGATCCGGTCCTGATGTTCGCGGTGATGGTCACGGCCCGCTGGGTGCGGAACCGTTCCAGAGAGCCCTGTTCCATGGATGTTTCCATTCTGGCCAGATCTCGGAGGCGGATCGGTCCGGTCGGGTTTTCCAGAAGCGGAATGTCCAGTCCTTCCACGGGTTCATTGACCATGTCCGGATCGATTTTCACCCGGATATCCACGTCTTCGTCCCGGGTTCTGAAGGTGCCGAAAAACCCTCCGTCCAGAACAGAGGCTGCCAGTCCGGCCGCAGCATCGACACCCACCCCGTGTTCAGCCGCGCGGTCGGGATCGATGACAAAGGTGATCACCCTGTGGGGGCGGGCCTCGCTGGTGCCAAGGTCCAAAAGATCGTTGGCCGTGGCCGGATCGGAACGCAGGAACTCGAGCAGGGTCTCTGACAGGTTGGAAACCGATGCATCGTTGTACCCGATGACCCGGATATTCACGTCTTTACCCGCGGGGGGACCGTCTTTCTCCGGCCTGATCCGGATGAGGGTTCCATCGTGTGTGAACGGCTCCAGCCGGTTCCTGATTGTTTCCAGATGGGCTACCGGATCATTGACAGGCGCGTCTTCAAATTGTCGGTCCCGGGTCGAGGGAAGGGTCACGGCCACATGGCCGAGATTGGATCCGAAGATCGGTTCGTAATCTTCACTGAGATAGAATCCCGCAAACCCGGCCGCGGATTTGATCAGGGCCGGGCCGTCGTCCATGAGAAAGGTGGAGACCTCTTCGAGTTTCGAGCTCATGGTCTCGATGGGGGTACCCGCGGGCCCTTCCATTTCCACATAGTACAGGGAGTAGTCATCGGGAAAAAAGGTCACCCGGATAAGCGGTATTTTGCCGGAAAAGGAGAGCGCGGCAATGACCACGGCCCCGGCAAAGAGCAGGGTGACCACCGCAATGGACAGAAACCGGAACCGAAGTGTCAGGCCGAGGCAGCATCCGGTCAGCTGTCTGAGTCGTTTCATGAACCAGAATTCCTGTTCCCGGTCGGGTACACTCCCGGTCCGGGGCCCCCATTCCAGATAGTGGGTGGGCAGGATGAACAGACATTCGATGACCGAGGCGAGCAGGGCAAAGGAGACCGCCTTGGGAACGATGGCGAAAAATTCTCCCGTGGATCCGGTCATGATGAGCATGGGCATGAACGCGGCAACCGTGGTCAGGGTGGCCGCGATAATGGGCAGAAAAACCTCGGTGGTTCCTTCCACAACGGCCTTGAACAGTGGTCGGCCTTCCTGGAGATGGCGAAAGATGTTCTCCACGACCATGATGGCGTCGTCCACGATGATTCCCGAGACCAGGACAAAGGCGAACAGGCTGACCTCGTTTAAGGAATTGCCCGTGGTCCGCATGATGACCATGGTCAGAAGAAAGGCAAAGGGCACGCCCACCGTGGTCAGACAGGAATTGCGCAGCCCCATGAACAGCCAGATGAGCACAAAGACCAGGCAGATGCCCAGCAGAAGATTGGAGCCCAGGGTCCGGATGGAATCGCTGACATTGACGGTGGAATCCTGGGTCAAAACCACCTGGACCTGTTCCCGGTCCAGGCGTTCGGCAAACTCGTCCAGAACCCTGTGGACTTCCTCGATGATATCCAGGGCATTGCCGTCCCGTGTCTTTAAAACCTGCAGGGTGACGCATTCTTTCCCGTTGACCGTGGTGATGATGAAGGGATCGCGGAAGGCGAGTCCGGCCCGCGAGGCCACGTCCGCCACCCGGACAAAGGAGCCGTCGCCGTCTTTGCGAACAATTGTCCCCATGACCTGGTCCCGGGTCCGGAATTTATGATCCACCTCGAGGGCGAATTCCCCGACGCGGGTGGCCATGTCTCCGGCCGGAAAGGAGACGTTGGACCTGACCAGCGCCTTGGTGACCTCCTGAAAGGATACCCCGAGCCGGTTCATGCGTTCGGGGTCGAGCATGATGTGGAATTCCCGGGTGTATTCGCCCTGCAATTTGACCTCGTCGACCCCGGTGATCTGCTGCAGGGGAACGCGCATCTCCTCGGCCATGAGGGTCAGGGCCCGGTTGGTACGGTTTCCCAAGAGGTTGACCGAGACCACGGGAAGCCAGTCGTTCACGTCAATGAGATTGAAGGTCGGCGGATCGATTCCCGCGGGCAGCTCGCCCATGATCGAGAGGACCTTGAAGCGGAGATCGTCGTAGCCCCGGTCGTAATCCGTGTCGTCCAGGAATTTGACCATGACCGAGGAGCGTTCACGAAAGGAGGTGGACTGGATGTACTCAACATTGGCCAGATCCTCCAGACCGTCCTCGATCTTCTGGGTGATCAGGGTTTCCACCTCGGTCGGAGTGGCCCCGGGGTAGAAGGTGGAGATGACCACCTTGCCGAAGTTGACATTGGGATACCGCTCCACCGGCATGACCAGCAGGGAGACAACGCCCCAGACCATGAGCATGATAAAGATCAGATTGACGAAGACCGGTGTGGAAAGGGCGAAGCGGATCAGTCCCTTCATGGCCGCACCTGGAGGGGGTCACCCGCGGCGAGATTCCTTGAAGAGATCTTCACGAAACCGTCTTTTCCCTTTCCCAGCAGGATGACCTTGATCTCGGTGTTGTCTTTTCTGGTTACCCAGTGGGTTCCGTACCGTTCGAAAACGGCCTGCTCCGGGACCTCGTATGTTCCCTCGGGTTCGGGGATATCCAGGTCGAGCTCGCAGCGAAGGCCGCCCCTGCACAGATTTTCGGGAGGCGTGATCAGGAGCTCCACGTTGGTCTTCCGGGTGACTGGATCGAAATCAGGGGCGATGCGGAAGATGACCGCTTCAAGGGTTCGCGGTTCAGGGCCTGTTCCTTGATCGGGGAGGCGGATCGCAAAAGATGGTGATCTGGAAAGGGCGGTGAATTCTTCCGGACTCAGGGCCAGGGGAATGCGCAGGGTCCTGAAATCTCCCAGGGTGGCCACGGGTGTGCCCGCTGCAATCCATTCCCCGGGTTCCATGTCCCTGGTGACCACGGTCCATCCCGAAGGTCCGGTCAGGGTATGCCGGACTTTCTGTTCCTCGAGGCGTTCCTTTTCGGCCCTGAGTTCTTTGAGTCGGAGCCTGGCCTGATCCAGGTTCTGTTCCTGAAGATCAAGGTGGGTCCGGGCCTGGGTTTCGCGTTTGACCAGTTCCCTGGAACGTGAGGTTTCGATCTCCAGATACCCCATCCGGCTTGCTGCTTGCTCCATTCTTATCCCGGTCTCTCGCAGATCCAGATCCACAAAGGTCGTGTCCAGCCGGGCCAGGACGGATGAAGAGGGCACCGGGTCCCCGACATCGGCACCCACCTCGGTGCACCGGGCCGCAACCTCACTGGTCACGGTCATGGTCCGCCTGGCCCGGGTGTACCCGGTCAGGGTCACGGTGCGTGTGGCCAAAAGGACCTGGGCGGTACCGGGCCGGGTCACCGGTTGCCCGTCCGCATCGAGCGGTGCCGGAAGGGACAGACACAGCAGGCCTATAATAGTTGCAACGAGCCGGCGGAGCAGTGATTCATGGAAGGCTTGTCGAATGGTGTCGATTTTCATGGACCCGACCTGATTATGGTTCGATGTGGTAGGAGAGGTAGTATGGAGAAAATTTTGGACCAAAATACGTGAGAACCACAAGAGAAGCAAGACCGGTCCATAACACGGGGATGCTCAGACGCTGAGCCCAGGGGATGGCATGCATTGCCCAAAGGGATGTGCCTGCAAAAAATATTTTTTGCAGGCTGTTTTAGGTTTTAGGTTATTAAGTTTTAAGTAAAAACAGATAGTTAACTCTCATGATTTTTCGGGATTTGGCGACGGAGGCATTTTTTGCAGTCGCATCCAAAGGGTGGGAAGCACCCGGGGGGATATCGCAACAAAGCCCGTGGGAGAGCGTAGCATACTTTTCCACGGGCTTTGGGTATCAGTTTGAGAGTCCCTCGTAGAGAGAAAAGATATATATCTAACGATATCAATGTATTGTATTTCAACAATCCTTTGAGAGATTAATTTCGATCCTTTCAGTGCATCCATCGATTGGTCTGTTATGCTTATTTACCACTTGGATCAGGAAAACTGATTGATTTTGTCTGGTTTGATTTGAACAATAAATTTGACATAAGACATCATTCCCGTTGTATAGAAATCGTTTATTGTTTTCGATATCATCGATTTAAAAAAACGGGAGGAGTATCAATGGCGTTGGAAAGGTATAAAAGGGCCGCGTTGGTATGCGGTGTGCTATTCAATCTTGTTGTTCTCATGGGGACCACAGCTTTGGCCGGGACCAAGGCACCTATCTACAACATGGGGTATATTTTCACCACCCATCATACCCCCTTTATGGTGGCCATGTCCGAGGGAGAAACATTCAAGGATTTCGGTGTCTATCTCAAACCGATTGTGGAAAAGATGAAATATGCCCTGATGGACGGGGACACCAAACTGGCCACCCTGAATATCATTGTGGCCAAGAGCGGTTCCGAGACCTCGACCCTGTTTGCCATGGATCGCTTGGATATCGCGCTGGCATCAGGAACGGCCATGATGTCGGGGATCGATAAGGGGACCAAGATCAAAATGCTCTGTCCTCTGCACGTGGATGGAATGGGTCTCGTGTTTCCCAAGGGGAGCACCGTGGATGGCTGGGATGGAGTCCTCGCGTACATCAAAGCGTCCAAGCGGCCCGTCAAGATCGGTTATCATTCGCCGACCAGTGCCCCGCGTATCGTTATCGAAGGTGCTTTGAACAAGGCCGGGCTCAAGGTGACCCAGGATGCCACGGATTTTGATGCAGACGTGCTTTTGGTGGATCTCAAATCCACATCCAATCTGATCCCCGCCCTGGTGAGCAATCAGGTGGATGCCTGGGTTGGTCCTGCACCCCATCCAGAGGTCGCCGAGCTCAAGAATGTCGGTCATATCGCCCTTGATCTGCGCGATCTTCCCCCGGCCGGAGCGTGGCATAATTTCCCCTGCTGCGTCATGGCCGCGCGTCAGGATGTCATCGACGAAAATCCCAAAGTTGTTGAAAAAATAGTGGAATTGCTGACCAAGTGTGGTGAGTGGACCAATACCCACACTGCCGAGCAGAGCCGGATTGCCTCGGAGTGGATCGGTGTTCCCGCCAAGGCCATTGAAAATTCGACCATCATCTATACCACCGATCCTTCAGCAAACTGGATGCATGGTGAAGCCATCTACCTGGATATTCTGAATGACATGAACAAGTTCAAGGGACAGCTCAAGGGCAAAACCCTGGCCGAGGCCAAGCCGCTTCTTTATGATTTCAGTTTTGTTCAATAGTGCACACTTTCCGAGCCCCGGTCCGACAGAGATCGGGGCTCGGACATGGAGAACAGCAGGATTGCTATGAATAAGCTCGTTTCCAGATTTTCCCTGGCCCTGACAACACCGATACTTTTTCTGGTCCTATGGTCCTGGATTGCCGGTCGGGTGGATAATCAGGTCATCATGCCCTCGCTGGACGCCGTGCTGGATCTGCTTGCCCGGCCCAATCAGGACCTGATCTCCATGGGATCGCTGGTGACCAATGTCCTGGTTTCGTTGTTCAGGGTGCTGATCGGGTATATCCTGGCCGCGGTCATAGCCGTGCCCCTGGGTATCGCCATGGGGTACTCCGCGGTGATCCATACCCTGTTCAATGATTTTTTGAATCTGTTCCGCCCCATTCCCCCGCTGGCGTGGGTGCCTCTGGTCATGGCCTGGTTCGGAGTGGCCAGTCTGGCGGATATGTTTGGAGTGGAGGACGGCCAATGGTTCATCTACCTGTCGAATTTTAAATACTCAATGGTGTTCATCATTTTCATTGGCGCTTTTTTTCCCATCCTGACCAGTGCCATCCATGGCGTAAAAAATGTGAACAGAATTTTCATCGATTCCGCACGGGTGCTCGGTGCCGGCGAGCGAACCATCTTCTTCAAGGTTCTTCTGCCCGCGGCCATGCCCGCCATTGTCAACGGCATGCGTATCGGTCTGGGTATCGCATGGATGTGCCTGGTCTCTGCGGAGATGCTCCCCGGCTCCCTTGCGGGAATCGGCTATCTGATCACCCATGCCTATACCGTGGCCTCAACGGATATCGTCATTGCCGGTATGGTGGCCATCGGCGTGGTGGGGGCGCTCATGGATGCGTTGTTCCGCTATTTTGAGGTGAAGAAATTCAAGTGGCAGCGTTTGAACAGATAGTAGGGGCGGATTCCATATCCGCCCTTTTATGCGTCCAGAACCCATCCCCGTCATTTACAAAAACCCAAAACCGGCATGTGACATTATTTTCGTTATACCCGTTTGTTTATCCCCCCGTAGCGACGAACGGCTTTCCCGGCGACTCACACATAACCCAAAACTGACATGAGATAACCGGAAAGGAACACACAATGGGCACCCCTTGCGGGTGCCCGGATCTGGAGAGTGCGATGAGCAGTGCAGTGATGGAAGTAGCGGGGTTGCGCA
>NZ_JBUDSQ010000102.1:0-7054 GCF_054921335.1 Desulfoplanes sp.
GTTGCCTGCCCTTCGGCATCCAGGAGCTGGACATCCAGGCTGCATTCCTTGCCCATGATGGTCACGCTGCCGTAGACGAGATAATCGGCACCGATACCAGACAGCCCTTTTTTGGCGGCATCCTGGCTTTCAATGGGGGATGGCGTGTGTGCCTTGACCGTATCCTTGGATACCGGGCTGAAATGTCCGGGCCAGGTCAGGCGGGTCTGGAGCATGGAGGGGATGCCCTGCTGCAGATATTTGTAGGTTTGGGGACCATGGACCGCAAAGGGGGCCACGGCAAAGGTCTTGGCTTCCTCGGCCAGGGTCTGGACGGGCAGGGTTAGAAGGGCGAGCAGTATGAGTGCTAGACGCAGGATCATGGATGTTCCTCCATAGATGGGTGGCGGAGATGGCTCCCCGGATTTTTAACGTTTGAAGTTGGGTGACTTTTGGTTTGGATGGGGGGGATTGTCAAGGATGACTGTTTTAGGTTTTAAGGGCGTAAAGGTTACGGTTCAAGGGGTAGGGGGCACGTTTTACGGGGGACGTCTTCGTGCGCGGGTCGCAGGAGGCGGACTTGATCAGATGGTTGACGCGTGATTCCGGGGCAACTATCCAACCGTGTGGCTTGTACGATCACGTATGGGTCTTTTTCCGGCATATGGGGTGAAAAAACACGATCATGGTTTCCAGACGAGATTTTTTATTCAGCGCAATGCGCAGGGTGCGGCAGAATGTGGATGGGGCGGCTCCGCTCACTTCATCCAAACCGGTTTCGGGGATAGGCAGGGAGATCGGCGAGGCGGACCGGCTTTTTGGGGAGGGGATGTTCCAAGAGGCCCGGACTGCGTACAGGGATGTCCTGTCACGGGAGCCGCACCATATCGAGGCGCGGGTACAGATGATGATCTGCCATTATCGGTTGGGGGAGATCAACCCGGCCAAGGTATGTGCCCGGCAGGTTTTGCACAAGGAACCCGGGAACCATACGGCCAAGCTGTTCTTGGGATTGTCGTGGCTGAGGAAGGACAATCCGGAGAAGGCGTTGGAAGCCTGGGACGGGTATTTTGACGTGGATAATCCGCTGGTGCTCAGGGAGGTCAATTTGCAGAAGGCGCTATTTGAAGCAGGAGAAGCAATCTCGTGCGGAGTGGTGGTTCAAGAGATCGAACAGGCTATGGGATTGAGTGTGCAGTGCGCAGTGCACAGTGCACAGGAAGGGGGCGAGGATGGATCCTCGGAGCAGAACAAAGGACGCTAGGCCGTTTTTTCGTTCCGCCTTCCCACCGCTGCGTCCATGTCGTGAGTAGCGACCGATGCCCCCTGTGTGCTGTGCTCTGCAGACTGCGCCCCAGCCTCTACCATTGCGTTTTTTGTTCGGGAATCTCCAGCCTGAACGTGGTGCTCTCATCTGTTGTTGCAAGATGCACACTCCATCCCACCTGATCGGCGAAGAACTTGACCATGGGCAACCCCAGTCCCTGGTGGTCTGGTTTATTGGTCGTCCCCTCATCCAAGGGATCGATCTCTGCGGGACAGATTGTGGGGGAGGTCAGGGAGAATGCGACCCCCTTGGCGTGCGGCGCGACATCGAGGGACATGGCATGCTGGCCGGCGGGGTCCTTGTCCATGCAGGCCTCGACCGCGTTTTTCAGGGATTCGTCGATGGCCAGGGTCAGGAGGAACGGGGGGAGCTGGAGCGTCGGGATCGTTTCCGGGCAGACTATGGTGTTGGCCACCTTGTGTTTATAGAAGAGATTGTTCGTCCAGAATCGGTCCACCCAGCCGACGAACTGGCGGACATCGATCATGGTGACGGTTTCATCGGTAAAAAAATTGAGCTGTTCGTTATCCCTGAGCGTCTCGGTCAATTTGCTCACGGCCTGGGTCAGGCGACCGAATTTGGGCAAAAGGTCCACTGCCGTCATGTCGGGTTGGCGGTTGATCTTGCCCTGGAAGAGTTCCAACTGCATTTCCAGGACGTGGCAGAAATTGTTCGCGTTATGGGTCATGCCGGAGATCTGTCGTCCGGCGTTGGCGTACAGATATGTCCGGGCAAGGGGTATCCACTCTTCATATGTCCTGGTCATAAACGTTCTCCCCTGATCATTTCGCGTTGTTCCCTGAATACATACTGGATGATTGCTTCACGGTCGTTGTCCCGGATGGCGGTGAATCCGAAAACATAGAGGTCCTTTCCGTCCGGGGCCGTTTCCTTGCGGGTGATGGCTCCGACGACGTTGATCAGGTACAGGGGGAACCTGGAAAGGGTGATGACCATTTCCAGGTGAATGCCCGTCTGCAGATCGTGGTCTGAAGTAAACTGGACCCCGGCACCGCTTATCTGGGTGACGGTGGCGGTGAGAGGATATTCTGTCTGTATGGAAGATTGGTGCAGAAGGCCGAGGATGGTGTCGAGCTTGGCGTTCATGGATTCGAGATAATCCAGGAGCGGATCCGGCAGGGAGGTCTTTTGCAAGTCATCCTTGAGGTGGTCTACCCCAGTTGCAAATCCTCCACGGAGGCCCGGTCTGGCCGAAGGGGAAGGGGCCGTGCGCATGAAGGCCTGGAGCGTGGTGTCGATGCGGGTGTAGGTTCTGCGTTCGGTTTCCATGTCCACTCCGGGGGAGAAAGATGTAGGTTATATCCTCTGGCCGATGGTATGTCCTTAAAACCCGTTCTCCTCCACTTCCACGTTCATGGCATGGACCGGGCAGATGCGGGTACATTGGCCACAGGCCGTGCATTTATCGCAGTCGAATTCCACCCTTCTGGTTTGCGGATCGAGGTGCAGGGCGTTGGTAGGACACAGGGCGGTGCATACCCCGCAGTGGAGGCAGGATTCCTCGTCCCGGGAGATCTGCTGGGCCACCGGGGTGACCGTGATGTCGTGTTCCTGCAGGTAGGTGATCCCCTGGGTGTAGTCCTCTTCGCGCCCCGAAAGCTCCAGGACCATGTGGCCCTCGTGCCGGGGGTTGATCCTTGCCTTGAGGATGTTGAAGGTCAGGTCGAAGAGCTTGGCCAGATTACAGATGACCGGCTTGCCCGAAACGACCGGGGGAAAGGAAAGAGAGATGATGCGGCTGTAATTTTTCATACCCATTTATTTGGTTTTTAAGAACGCCTTGGCCCGGCGGGCTTCGGCTGATTGTGGATGGTGCTTGATCAGGTCGGTGAGGACGAGCTTGCCCGGTTTCTTCTTGTCCATCTTGTAGAAGGAGATGCCCTGCTTGAGCAGGGCCGGGCGGTACTTGTTGCTCTTTTTGTATTTTTCGATGACCTTTTGATAGGCCAGGATAGCGCGGGCGTAATCGCGCATCTGGTAGTGGCATTCTCCCTGCCAAAAAAGGGCATTGGGGACGAGCTTGTTCGTTTTGAACGCGGCCACGAATTCTTCCCACAGGGAGAGGGCCTGGTCATATTGTTTGGCATAGAACGAGTTCAGGGCCTTTTTGTACAATTCCTGGGCCGAATCATAGCTGGGTGCGGCGACTGGCTGACTGGAGGCCTGTTTTTGTTCGGATGGTGTCTTCCGGGGCGAAGAAACCCCACCCTGCCCCAGGTCGTTGGGGTCCATGCCCAGCTGGCCGGCAATGGTGGTCACGGCATTGCCGGTCCGTGCCGTTTTGGTCGAGAGTTCTTCAAGGGTACGCGTGGCGTTGGCCTGGGTGTTCTCCATCCGTCGGATTTTTCGGTCCAGCCCGTCGATCTTCCCCCTGGCCGTGGCCAGCTGGACCCGCAGATTTTCGATCTCGGCCCAGAGATTCGCCTGTTTGGACCGGACCGGCCCGCTCGTTGCGGAGATCTCTTCTTTGAGGTCCTCTCTGGCCTTTTGTAGCTCGGATTCCA
This sequence comes from Desulfoplanes sp., assembly GCF_054921335.1. NCBI lineage: Bacteria > Pseudomonadati > Thermodesulfobacteriota > Desulfovibrionia > Desulfovibrionales > Desulfoplanaceae > Desulfoplanes > Desulfoplanes sp. Next base: position 3,832 of record NZ_JBUDSQ010000102.1, read on the forward strand.
GGGTGACGATTTGTTTCTTCAGTTCCTGATTTTCCCGTGCCTGTTGCTGTTGCTGGTGGGAGACCCGTCCCTTGAGCGAGGAAACGTCCTGTTTGGATGCACATGCGGAACAAAAAAGCGTTCCCAGGACGAGAGATACGAGTAATAAACCGGTGGTTCGGGAATAGATCATGGCTGGTGGCTTCCTGGAATTGGATGGTCCTTGGGATATACATCCATAAACGTAATTACCGTATCTTGCAAATCTTGTTTGGACTTTCGTTTCAGCTGCCCGGCTCTATTGTCGACCCGGCGGACTGGTCGGACAGATCGACGGTCCTGCGACGGCCAATAAAGAGGTAGATGAATCCACCGAGAACAGGAAGAAAGACATTCAACCAGATCCATCCTTTTTTTTCGGCCGGCGTGGCGAAATCATGACGGAAGATGTGCCATATGGCCCAAAGGTTGGGGAGTATCGGCAACACCAGGATGGCGACGACCAGAGCGATTTGGAGAGGGGTGAGGGAAGACATGTTTTTTTTGTAATTTTTTAAAGATTTTAGGTATCTTAGAGAGTTGGGGTTGCTAAAATTTCTTGAATTTATCGGTCCGTTTTTTTTCTATACACCACAATCCAGAGTCCCAGACAGAAGACCCCGGAGGCGATGATCTGGGTGACCGAAATGATCCCGAAATCACCCCGGTAGTCGCCCCGGAAGAATTCGATGGTGCATCGGAACACCGCGTAGAGCATGAGCATGAGGCCGGTAAGGAGGCCGTTGGTCCGCAAGAATCTTTTGGCCCCAAGGAGGATGCCGAAGGTGAGCAGTCCTGCCAGACAATGGTAGACCTGGGTCGGGTGGAGGGGGATGTTCACCGGCGCGAGGCTGTTCGGGTCGGTGAAGGTGATCGCCCATGGGAGTTCGCATGGGCTGCCGTAACAGCAGCCGGCCATGATGCAACCGATCCGTCCTATGGCCTGACCAAGGGGAACGCTCACTGCGATGGCGTCCATCCATGTCCACAGGGGTTGCTCCCTTTTGGAAAGATACCAGTACCCGGCCACCGTGGCCATGATGGCCCCTCCCAGAAAAACCAATCCCCCCTTCCAGAACATGAATATCTCTAGGGGATGGTGGAAGAAGTAGACCGGATTGATCAGAATATACAAAATCCTGGCCCCGAGGATGGCCCCGAGGACCACGTAGAAGCCGAGGTCCGAAACAAGGGAATGGTCCAGCCCCTTGGCTTTGGCCTCTCTGCAGGTCCAGGCCATGGCGGCCAGAAAGGCGGCGGCCACGAAAAAGCCGTAGCTATGGATGGTCAGGGGACCGATGTTAATCAAAACCGGATGCATTCTTTTTCCGTTGGTAGAAGGAGACAAGGAGCATGAAGGCTCCCACGCTGATGGCCATGTCCGCGACGTTGAAGGCCGGCCAGTGGTGTCCGGCCACGTAAAAATCCAGGAAATCGATGACCTCACCGATGCGTATCCGGTCGATCATGTTTCCCAGGGCCCCGCCGAGGATGCACCCCAGGCCGGCGAACAGGAAAGGATCCCTGCGGTCCACTGTTTTGACCAGATGGAAGATGAGGACCACAGCCAGGGCAGAGACCCCGATGAAAAAATAGGTCTGCCAATGGATGTCGGCCCGGTTCAGGAATCCGAAGGCCGCGCCCTTGTTCAGAACATGGACCAGGTCGAAGAATCCCGGGATGACCCGAATGGATTCGTACATGGAGATGTTCCCCTGGACCCAGATCTTGGTGGTCTGGTCCAAAATGATGATCACCAGGGCCAGGAAGGAAACGAATTTGTATTTATTGTTTATCATGATGCTCCTGCAAAAAGTCGAAAATCGAGGTTCAAGCTCAAGACAATATTTTGTAACTACCTGATTTTATTTAGACCTTTCAACTCAAACCTTAACCCTGCCTGCAAGAATCTATTTTTTGCAGGCACATCTTTATCATGATGGTTTGCTGATGCAATGCATGCCAAACACTGTTTGCCGGTAACATTTAGTCATTCAAATTTCGTCATATCCCCGCACCCCCGTAGGGGCGATTCACGGACCGCCTATTTTGATCGAGCCCAGGGAGGCGAGGAAAAACAAAATGAATGGCACCTGCGAACACTGTTTGCAATGATAGTGGCAATCTGAACGATATCGTATCCTCGATACGTTCATCATTGCCCCTTTCATCACATGGGCGATTCATTATCGGATATTTTTTCCAGAGTCTTGGTACATCTCGGACACGCATCCGGGTGGTCCGGGTTGCTCCCCAGATTTTCATTGTACACCCAGCACCGGGCGCATTTGGTTCCGGGTGCGCGGGTCACGTCGACCTTGAGATCCGGGACATCCTGGCTGGCAAAAATGTTCTCGGGTGCGTCAGCGACATCCGCCAGGGTCACCTTGGAAACGATGAAAAAGGCACGCAGAATATCGGCCACCTTGTCCAGGTCCTCGCGCATGTCTTCCTTGACGTACAGGGTGACATGGCTGTCCAGGGAATGGCCCAGCTCCTTGGATTTTCTCAGGGGTTCGATGGCCTTGGTCACCTCGTTGCGGACCTCCACGAGCATATTCCACAGCTGGGTCTCTTCTTCGTCCATGAATCCCTTCTTGAATTCCGGGAAGGTGAAGCCGAACACGGTCTTGGCGTCGGTCCGCATGGTCTCGGGCATGTTCCTGAAGACCTCCTCGGCCGTGAAGCTGAGGATGGGGGCCATGTTCTCCATCAATACCATGAGGATATGGTACATGGCGGTCTGGGCCGAGCGGCGCTCTATCCCCTTGGTGGCCGAGACATAGAGGCGGTCCTTGAGGATATCCAGATAAAAGGCGCTCAGGTCGGTGGCGCAGAGGTTGTGCAGGGTGTGGTAGACCTTGTGGAATTCGAATTCCTCGTACGCCTTCTGCATGGTTGCGTGGGATCCGGCCAGCAGATCCAGTGCGTAGCGGTCAAGGGGAAGCATGTCCTTGGCGTCGACCATGTCCGTGGCCGGGTCAAAGTCGCGCAGGTTCCCAAGAATGTACCGGCAGGTGTTTCTGATCCTGCGGTAGGCGTCCACCAGCCGGCGCAGGATCTCGTCGGAGATGCGCAGGTCTTCCTGATAGTTGGAGGCGGCTACCCACAGGCGCAGGATTTCAGCCCCGTACTTTTTGATGATCTCTTCGGGGGCGATGACATTGCCCACGGACTTGGACATCTTGTGCCCCTTGCCGTCCAC
>NZ_JBUDSQ010000103.1:0-6985 GCF_054921335.1 Desulfoplanes sp.
ATCCTCGACCAGCTGCAGGACGAAAAGTATGATTGGACGTTTCAAGAGACGTCCCTGAAAGAGATGCATCCCATCATCAAGGGGCTGAAGGAGCTGTCTCGAAAACTCCGGGAACGCCAAAAAAGGATCGAGACCCAAACGCGCAGCCTCGAGGAGTACAACCAGACCCTGGTGGAGGAAATCCAGCGAAGAAAACAGATCACAAACGAACTTGAAACGACCAGGAAGAAAACACAACTCATTATCGACCAGTCCCCCATCGGCATCTGCACGGTGGATCTCGAAGGCAGAATCGTGTCGGCCAACCCTGCGTACGCAGACATGCTGGGCTATGCCCCGGAAGAGCTCACGGGGGTTTCCTTTTTCGATCTCACCCATCCGGATGACCGGCCCAAAAACAGAAAAGTTTTCGACAACATGCGTTCCGCAAAGGCCCCGGGTTTCGACATCGAAAAAAGATATATCCGCAAGGACGGCACGGTCATTGATATCCGTCTCCATGCGGCAGCGGTCAGAGACGGAACAGGCACCACGCAATTCGGCACCGCATTTGTGGAGGACATCACCGCCGGCAAGCAGGCCGAAATCGAGCTTCTGCAGTCCAAACAATTCATCGAAAGCGTCATCAACGGTATTGCCGATCCTGTTTTCGTCAAAGATGAAAACAACCGCTGGATCATGTTCAACGACGCCTTCTGCCGGATGCTCGGTCACTCCAGAGAAGAACTCCTCGGCAAGACCGATCACGATTTTCTTCCTGCGGACCAGGCCGATATTTTCCTGGAACATGACAGCAACGCTCTGGCGTCGCAGGAACCCGACATCAATGAAGAAGAAATCTCTGTCGGCAAGCGGACCCGCATTTTGTCCACTATCAAATCATCCTTTGACAACCCCATCACCGGCACCAGAAACCTCGTTGGCACGATCCGCGACATCACCGACATCAAGCGCACCGAAGACCAGCTCAGACAGGCCCAGAAAATGGAATCCGTGGGCCGCCTGGCCGGAGGCGTGGCCCATGACTTCAACAACATGCTCGGCGTGATTCTGGGTCATGCGGACATGCTCCTGGACAAGGTGGATCCGTCACTGCCGATCCGTGCAAACCTCGAGGAAATCAGGAAGGCTGCAGAACGATCCGCCGAACTCACCCGCCAATTGCTGGCCTTTGCCCGCAAACAGACCGTGAGCCCCAAAGTGCTCGACCTGAACGGGACACTAGCGGGCATGCTCAAAATGCTCAAACGGCTCATCGGGGAGGATATCGATCTGGCCTGGACGCCCGGCAACGGTGTCTGGGCGGTCAAGATCGATCCCGGACAGGTCGATCAGCTTCTCGTGAACCTGTGCGTCAATGCACGGGATGCCATCGAAGGCGTGGGCAAGATGACCATTGAAACGGGCAACATGGTCTTTGACCAGGCCTATTGCGACTATCATGCGGGCTTCAGACCGGGTGAATTCGTGCTCCTGGCCGTGAGCGACAATGGCTGCGGCATGGATCAGGAGACTGTCGAGAATATTTTTGAACCGTTTTTCACCACCAAAAAATCGGGCAAGGGCACAGGCCTGGGCCTGGCCACGGTCTACGGGATCGTCAAGCAGAACGACGGATTCATCAACGTATACAGTGAACCGGATGCAGGAACCACGTTCAAGATCTACCTGCCGCGGCATACGGGCGAAGCCGGAGAGATCCCGGCACAAGCCCCGATACAAGATGCTGCCACGGGACACGAAACCATCCTGGTCGTGGAAGATGAAGCCACGATTCTGAACATGATCACAGCCATGCTCCAGGGACTCGGCTATACCACCATCCCGGCCGCAACACCGGGCAAGGCCATCGGGCTGGCCGAGTCCCATCCTGAACCCATCGACCTCCTCCTGACCGATGTGGTCATGCCCGAAATGAACGGCCGGGATCTGGCCGGAAAAATCATGCGCCGCCATCCCGATGCCGCCTGTCTGTTCATGTCGGGCTATACCGCCAACGTCATCGCCCATCGCGGGGTTCTGGAGGAGGGCGTGCAGTTCATCCAGAAACCCTTTTCCCTGCAGGACCTGGCAACCAAACTGCGGGAACTCCTGGATGACGGGCACAGGAACCAACCGGACTAGAATAAAATCTGTAACTATCCAGCCACCAATAGCCCGGTCCTGCTTTGTCCCTTCCGGAAACGCCGAGCGTCTGTTCGGCGATGCGTGTACGAACCGGCAGGAAACAGGGAGAATGGTACCATCGGACCCAACGATGACGATATACCCCCAGACATTGCCCGAAAGGCCGAGCAGGCGCTCGGCGTTCCCAGGAAAAGCCACAGCCCCATGCCGGGTTATCGTGCTGAATAGTTATCTCATAACCAACACCGACCGGAATATTACCGCAATCACAGCATGCTTGAAGACGCCTTCAATGACACTTCACAATCATACAGGATAGCCCATTACCGGACCCGAGGAGCACAGGACACGTGCCGGACACATCGAAACCATCCGACATATTTTCGAGCCGTTTTTCAGCACCAAGGAACCGGGCAAGGGGACAGGGCTGGGCCTTACGACCATACACGGCATCGTCAAACAGAACAACGGCCATATCAATATCTACAACGAGCCCGGGACCGGCACGACATTCCGTATCTACCTGCCCAGATTCACGGGAGACTCCAAGGAACCTGCCACAACAGCCATTGCCACGGACACCGAGGGCGGCAGCAAAACCCTGATGGTGGTCGAAGACGACGAATCGATCCGCAGTCTTGTCCATCAGATTCTCGAAAGCATGGGATATACGGTCTTTTCGGCCGGATCCCCCCATGAGGCCCTTGAGCCCACGGCCGACCTTCCCGGAACCATCCATCTTCTGGTCACCGATGTGATCATGCCGGGCATGACGGGCAAGGACCTCGCCGGCAGGCCTGCCGAAATCTATCCGGACATGAAATGCCTCTACATGTCCGGATACACGTTCGATATCATCTCCGGGCAAGGCGCTCTCAAGGAAAACGTACATTTCATCGCCAAACCATTCACCATTGATGATATCGAATGTAAAGTCCGCGAGGTTCTCGACGGCTGACCGGTCCAGCCATGACGGTTCTCCCGACACACCACAACCCGTTTGGAAAGCAAAATTTTCAAAACGGATCCAGAATGGACTCCAGAGCAATCAAACCGTAGGGGCACCCCTTGCGGGTGCCCCTTTTTGCGACGACCCCCCACCTCTAAGGCGTCGCCTGAACCGGGCACCCGCAAGGGGTGCCCCTACGGGCCGCGTTGACGGCAGAGGATCTATGGAGATTCTCTATCCCGCACGGAACCTGGTTGAACCGCCTTCTGATCCATTGCTCCCTCCCCCGCTACAGCCATCCGGCCGCAACATTTATTGACAGTCAATAAATGTTGCGGCCGTTTTTTTTTTGCGTGGTTCACTCCCCCATCCCCCAGAAAGACTGCGGCCCCGCTCCGCACCTGCCATGCCTCTGCTGTCAACGAAAATTGCTCCTAAAGATGTCTTACACGTCCACCCACAGCCGCACACCACGATTAGCACCTCGAAATCTATAAAAATAACAATATATTAAAGCACATCCATCCCTTTTGGTCCGTTTCTTGTTTTACAGAATACAACCCAAGGAGAGATCAATGTTCGTAGGACTCAAGATGCTCAAGGATTTCAGAACGGCCACGCCCGACACCCTGGCCGTTGATGCGGAAAACATTCTGGAGGAAAGCGGCCTCTGGATGGTTCTGGTTGTCGATGGGGACAAGCTGGTGGGGTATGTACGCAAGGAAGATCTGAGCGCGGCAATGCCTTCGGTCATGACCGGTCTGGACAAGCACGAACTGAACTACCTGCTCTCCAAACTGACTCTTGCCAAAATCATGCGCAAGGACATGACCACCATCGCCCCGGAAGCCGAAATCGAGGTTGCGGCAGCCCTGATGCGCGAGAAGAACCTGGCCGGCCTGGCTGTTGTGGACACGACCGGGAAGTTGATCGGTTACATCAACCGGAGCCTGATGCTCGATGTTTTGGCCGAGGAAATGGGCTACAACACAGGTGGATCTCGCATCGTCTTCGAGGTGGAGGACCGGCCCGGCGTGCTTCTGGACGTCACCGGCGTCGTCAATGACATGGGGTACGGCATCATCTCCACCGGAACGTTTTATCACAGGACACAGCGCATGGTGGTCATCCGGGTAAACACGCCCAACCCGTCTTCAATAGCCGCCGCCCTGCAGAAAAAAGGCTACGAGGTCGTGGGGCCGGAGGATTTCGTGCATGAATGGAGCTGACGTTACCCTCCTTGAAATCGAAAAGATGACCCTGACGTTCAGGGGACTGGCCGCACTCTCCAGAGTGACCTGCCGTGTCCCTGTCGGTTCCATCACCTCTCTTATCGGCCCCAACGGAGCCGGCAAGACGAGCATGCTCAACTGCATATCCGGCCGGTACACACCGGACAGCGGTTCCATCACCATGCAGGGCCGTCCCCTGCTGGGCGTTGCCGCCCACAAGCGGACCGCAATGGGCCTGGCCCGCACCTTCCAGAACATCGCTCTTTTCAAGGGGCTCAGTGTCCTCGACAACCTCATGGTGGGCCGACACGCCCGCATGAACTACGGCGTACTCGCATCGCTTTGCTATTTCGGGAGGGCACGTCGTCAGGAAACGGAACACCGGGAATATGTGGAAGAGATCATCGATTTTCTGGATCTCTCGCCCTTTCGCCACAAAACAGCCGGACACCTGGCCTACGGACTGCAGAAAAAAGTGGAGCTGGGCCGGGCCCTGGCCGCCCGACCGGACATGCTCCTCCTCGATGAACCCATGGCCGGGATGAACCTCGAAGAAACCGAAGACATGACCCGCTACATCCTGGATATCAATGAACACTGGGACACCACGGTCTTTCTGGTCGAGCACGATATGGGAGTCGTCATGGACATCTCCGATCATGTGATCGTTCTCGACTTCGGATTGGTTCTGGCGGCAGGCACTCCCAAACAGGTGCGCAAGAACCCCAAGGTCATCAAGGCCTACCTTGGTGACGATCAGGGACTTTTTCACGGCCGATGAACACGACGGCACAACGGATCAGGAATCCATGAACACAAGCTACCAGACAACACTTCCCGGTCTTCTCGTCCACAACGCCCGGCAGCATCCTGCAAAGATTGCCATGCGCGAAAAAGACCGGGGGATCTGGCAAAAATACACCTATGCAGAGTACCTCCAGATCACCTCGGAATTTGCGGCCGGTCTCAGGCAACTCGGCCTCGGCCGGGACGACATCCTGATCATCATCGGCGACAACCGCCCCGAATGGCTCTGGGCCGAACTGGCCATTCAGGGCATCGGCGGCGTCTCGCTGGGACTGTATCAGGACTCGCCCGCCCAGGAGGTCCGGTTCATCTTCGAACTCTCGAAAACCCGGCTGGTGGTCGCCGAAGACCAGGAGCAGGTGGACAAGATACTTTCCATCCGGAAGGAACTCCCGGACCTGGACTACATCGTCTACCATGACCCCAAGGGGTTGGAATGCTATGAGGCAGAGGGGCTCCTCGCCTTTGATCAGGTCCGGGAAATGGGAAGCGACCGGGCCAAGGAGTATCCGGGGTGGGCCGGGGAGGTGTCCCCGGAAGACGTCTGTCTCATCGTGACCACATCGGGAACCACAGGGCGGCCCAAACTGGCCATGCTCTCGCACACCAATCTCTTGAGCATGGCGTTCAATCTCGGTCAGGCAGATCCGAAATACCCCACGGACGAATTCGTCTCCTTCCTTCCCCTGGCCTGGATCGGCGAACAGATGATGGCCGTCAGCTCGGCCTTGCTGTTCGGGTTTTGCGTCAATTTCCCGGAAGAACCCGACACCGTGCAGGAAAACATCCGAGAAATAGGCCCCAACCTGATCTTTTCACCCCCGCGCATCTGGGAGAACATGGCCGCTTCCGTGCGGGTGAAAATCATGGAGACAACGCCCCTCAAGCGGTTTCTCTACCATTTTTTTCTGCCCTGGGGATACGCGTACGCGGACACGCTCCTTGGCGGCAAAAAGCCCGGGATCCTGCAGACGGTCAAATACCAAGTGGCCCGGCTGGCTCTTTTCAGGGCCCTCAAGGATCGACTGGGATTTTCCAACATCCGCTCGGCATCCACCGGAGGAGCCCCTCTCGGTCCGGACACCTTCCGCTTTTTCCACGCCCTTGGCGTCAATCTCAAACAGATCTACGGCCAGACCGAAATCGCCGGGATCTCCTGCATCCATACCAACGGGGAAGTGGATTTCGACACCGTGGGACACCCCATTCCGGAGACGGAAATCAAAATTTCCGAGCAGGGCGAAATCCTTTCCAAAAGTCCGGCCGTCTTCAAGGGGTATCTCCACAATCCCGAGGCAAGCGCCGAAACCCTGGAGGATGGATGGCTCAAATCAGGGGATGCCGGTTACTTCAAGGACAACGGCCAGCTGGTGATCATCGACCGGTTGAGCGATGTCATGAATCTTCGGGACGGCACACAGTTTTCCCCCCAGTTCATTGAAAACAAGATCAAATTCTCCACCTATGTGCAGGAAGCCGTGGTCATCGGCAGGGAGAGGGATTTCATCACCGCCATCGTGTGTCTCGACGCGGAGATTGCCGGCCGCTGGGCGGAAACGGAACAGATAACCTACACCACCTACCAGGATCTGGTGTCCCGGCCCGAACTCTATGCCCTCATCAAGAAAGAACTGGAAGCCCTGAACGACACCCTGCAGGAGGGCACCCACATCCACTCCTTCGCCCTCCTGTACAAGGAGCTGGACGCTGACGACGGCGAGCTCACCCGAACACGCAAGATACGGCGCACGATCATTGAAGAACGATACGGCGAACTCATCGAGGCCCTTTATTCCCGACAAAATTCCGTCCACCTCACTGCGTGCATCACCTACCAGGATGGCTGCGTGCGTGAGATGAACGGAGCGAT
>NZ_JBUDSQ010000104.1:0-6726 GCF_054921335.1 Desulfoplanes sp.
CGATCCCCTTGCGGCAGAGAAGAATGGGCTCACCTTCCCGGGGCACCCAGACCAGACCGTTCACCCACGATCCGGTCAGATAATAGATGTTCAGACGGGCAAAAATGAGCATGCCCGAAGCATCGGGAAGATGTTCTGCAAGAAGGGCCTGCAGTCGTTTGGTTCGCGACAGGCATTCGGCCAGGGGGTGTTGTTCAAGGGATGTGAAGGGCATGGGCTCCTCGTGAATGAAAGAGGGTGTAGGGGGATATTCGCAAATCGTTCGCAGGGAATGCAGGAAACGGGCGCAGTAGCGGGGAGCAGAGTGGATGAAAGGGAAGGATTCTGTCAACCAAAGGGAGGTTCAACAGAGATATCCGGCAGAATATCATTCTGGCGGGGGGATGGCGGATGCGGGCTTTTTGGTCACAGCCCTTCTTGTGTATTTGATGACCGTACACTGAATCACAATGGGTATATGCCTGTTTGATCGAGAAATCATGCCCCGACTGGATGCTTGAAACTGAAGACAGTTCCCTCTTTTTCGGAAGTCGAAAAGGAGACTTCTCCCCCCAGGATTTTTTCTCCGAGGAGTTTCATGGAAAACGTCCCGATTCCCCTGCCGGCCTGTTCCTTTGTACTGAAATTGCGTTGGAATATTCGTCGGGATACGTCATCGGGTATCTTCCGGGCGTTCCATACGCGGAAGATGACAGTGTCCGTATCATCCTGATCGATCCATACCTTGACGACTTCCTCTTTGTCGCCGGCCTCGAGGGCATTGATGACCATGTTGTTCAGGACACGCATAAGCAGAGAAAAATCCGTTGTGATGGCTTGCTTGGGGAAATCGACCGCGAATTCCAGATGCTTTTCATGGGCAGAGGGATGGTTGGCAAAGAACGAGGTGAGTTCTTCCATGACCTGGCTTGTCGATGATTCCACCCATGAAGGGAGATAGTCGTGGGAGTGGGTTTGGGACAAGTAACGCTGAATAGCGATTTCCTGCATGATCCGTACGGAAGCATGATGCACGGTATGCGCGAGTTTGGAGGGATGTTTCCGGACAAGGAGTTCACTTCCTCCAACGAGCATGGTGAGCAAGTTGTTGATATCGTGGAAAAAGGTCCTCTCGAGAGCCGCTCGTTGCTGTTGCTGGGTGATATCCTGAAGGAAGAGAAGAAGAAAACTCCGGCCTTCAATGGTGATAGGATGGGATTTGACGAGAAGGGACACATCGACCTCTTTGCCGCATCTATTGGCCGTCAAAGCGCATATTTTTTCAACCGGGGTATTGTGTTTGAGGCTCGAGACAATGGCGACGGCAGCACCACAGGTGGAGCAGTACTTGGTCGTTCCGCAACCTGCTGGTTGATCGTGGGCGTGAATACAATTCAGGACATCCCCGGGCCTCATACCCAATGCCTTGTGGGGATCATCGATGCCGACCATTTTCAGAAAGGAATCGTTCATGGCCAGAATTTGTCTGTTTTTGTCCAACACAGCCAGGAGACCGCTGAGAGAATGAAGGAGACCCGAGATAAAGGGGTTATGGTTGAGCAGTTCGATCTCCTGGGCGATTTCAGCCTCGTGTGTTTTTTCAGCAGGAGCAAAATATGTGTTTATGGTCTGCATGGGAGGAACCTGTGGTTGTTTTACAGAGGTGGGCCGTTTGTGCAGGTGCTTATCCGGTATAGATTTTCGCAGACAAAAATATCTGAATAATTGCTTTCAGGCAAGTCCGGAGTATGACGAGGTGGTCCTTTTGGCGGTTTGATACACTCGTCAACCTGATGCGGCCGCTGATGACCCTGCTCCTTGTCGGGGTGCTCCTTCCCCCCATGTTGAACGCTCTGACTGCATAGATCGTCCGTCCGGATCATGGGGGGAAGGATGATGGAGATTCATCCGTGCTTCATGTGATGGATCTGGGGAGCCCAGTGTTCCATGTCGGGTTTGATTCGCATCATGCCGGTTTCCTGGCCGATTTCGCAGGCAAGGCAGCCCAGAAAGAGGATGAGCATGATCACACCGAGAATCTTTTGCCAGGATTTCCTGCTCTTTTTCAAAAAGATGATGCTTGGCAGGATGCCGAAGAGAATGACGATACCCACCCCACCCACGATGTTCAGGGCCTGGAGAAAGACCTCGGGCCAGATCAGGGCGATGGCCAGGGGCGGGATGAAGGTCAGGGCGATGACAAGGGTGCGGTTTGTGATGCCCATCTGGTTTTCGGTCATGTCCTGGATGAATCCCATGAGCCCCATGCTGTTGGCCAGATAGGAAGTCATGATGGCCAGCAGGGAAAAGATCAGGGAGGCGATCATGAACAGCGGAGTACCCAGAATTTTGGCCATGGGCACGGTTGCCGGGATATTCTTGTGGAAGGAGACCAGCAGGCTGTTGACGGAATCATCCAGGGGAAGCACGCCCAGGGCGGTCTGTATCCACAGGGCGTTCATCACAAATCCCAGGATCATGCCCAGGAGCATGGTTTTCCACAGCAGAGAAAAATCCCATTTGAGACTCGTGCTGATGGTGGGGATGATGTTGTGGAAATGGAAGGCCGTGACAATGATCGGGGCGGTTGCCGGCAAAAATCCCCAGTCCGCAAAGGTGTAATGGCTGGCCTGCACATGGCTCTCACCCATGAAGACCATGAGGCAGAAGAAGACCAGCAGACTGACCATGATGAGTGTGTTGTATTTGAGGAGCAGCCCCGTGTTCATCAGGGCCACCCAGGTGATGATGGCGAAGAAGACCAGGGTGAGCAGCCAGTTGTAGTCTGCGGGAATATGGAAGAGATTGGCCAGGATGGAGGCCCCGCCGGTCAGGTAGGCGACCAGGAGTCCGTACAGGATGAGCATGTTTGCAAAGATCGCCACCCATTTACCGGCTGTGCCCAGGTATTGCTGATAGAGACTGGGCAGATTGAAGTTCTCTTTCCTGCTTGCCACGGCCTCCTTTCCCAGAACAAGGGCGGAAAAGAACATGGCCCCGCCGAGCACGACCATCCCGATCATGGCCGGTCCGAGTCCGGCAAGCCCGGTATTGATGGGCAGGGCAAGAATGCCCACGCCGATGAGATTGCCCACGACGAGAAAACTGATGGTCAGGACGGCCAGGAGGGACGATGGTTTGTTCATGGGGTTCCTTTGGGGTTGGAGTCAGAGAGGATTGTAAGCATCTGTGCGTAACTTTCTATAACAGCATCACCCAAAATTCGTAGATACTCTGTTGGAGGGAAATATTTTTTATTTGTTTTTTGTCATCTGTTCTCTATCCCCTACCATGTAAATACTCTGTTCGTGGCAAGGTTTTTTTATCTGTTTTCTGTTATCTGTTCTCTGTCTTCTATTCCGTAGGGGCGATCCGTGAATCGCCCGTTTTTGCATCCCCCCGGGGGGATGCTGCTGCAAAAACAATCTTTGGCTTCCTGTAGTTGTAACAAATCCTTTTGCGATGGAGCCTCGTTTATTTTGAAAAAGGGCAACGTGTCCAGCGTCCCTGACCTTCTTGTGTTAGCACCCCTTTAGCTACCAAACCTTGCAGTAGACGGGTGACGTCTATTGTATGGAGTAAACAAATCTCACGCAGACGGGCATTATCCACAATTCCTCCGAGGTCGGCTGTTACCAAGGCTTGGATTTCATCCATCCGCCGATCAGATGGTCTGTGGCAAGAATGACATGGGGTTCAATTGAAAGATCATTTCAGCGGGACCCGTGTTGGGTCAAAAATCGATCCAGCCTGTTGGCAAATCCGTGGGCATCTTTTTTGTTCAGGGGTGCCGGTCCCTTGGTCTGTTCCCCGCAGTCGCGGATTTCCTGCATGAAATTGCGCATGGTCAGATACTGCTTGATGTTTTCCGTGGTGAAGATGCCTCCCCGGTGGTCGATGGCGTGGCCCTTTTTGGTGATGACGTGGTCGGCCAGGGGGATATCTGCCGTGATGACCAGATCGCCTTCTTTGACCATCTCCACGATGCGGTTGTCGGCCTCGTCCGGCCCTGCGCCGACAACTATATAGGTGATGTGCCTCGATTCCCCCAGGTGGATGCGTTTGTTGGCTACCACGCAGGTGGGAAGCTTGAGCCGCTCGATGGCCCGGACGATGATCGGCTTGAGCAGATTGGGAAAGGCGTCGCCGTCAATATAGAGTTTCATGAACAGATCTCCTTGACCCTGCCCACTTCTCCGCTGGTCAGACGCACCTTGATCCCGTGGGTGTGGGTCGCGGATTTGGTCAGGATGTCCTTGACGATCCCCTGGGTCAATGTGCCGGTCCGCTGGTCTTTTTTCAAGACGATCTTCACGTTTTGGCCGGGATGTATATGTGCTCGTTTCATTTTGTTCATAAGGAATGGCTCTCTGTGGTAGATAGACTCATGTCTGATCGTTTGTCGATTGGGTGTTTTTTTGCTTGTGATCTAAGCCTATTTCTTGATTTCATTCGGTCAGTCTTTTCCACCAGGTGACCTTGTCCCATGAGAACCCTCCGGGCACGCAGGGCCAGATGGAGTTGTTCTGGGTCAGGGGTTCCTCGGCCAGGGGGAGGGGGGAGACGTCGCAGGCTCGGTCGAAGAGTCGGCTTCCCGGGATGGGGGTGTAGTGGGCCAGCTCCGGGCGCAGGCCCCATTGTTTGACCTGGTCGATGGTGGCCATGACTTCGGCGTCGTCCTGGTCGGGGAGGCCGAAGAGGATGTAGCAGGCCATGTCCTTGTGCTCGAATCCGGCCTTGACCAGGGCACGGATGCCCCGTTCCCATTGGTCCCTGGTGAGTTTGGCATCATGGCGGTGGCCGAAGTCCGCGGTTTCCAGGCCCAACCGGATGGTAGTCATGCCGGCACGTTTGAACCGGGCGCAGACGTCCGGGGTCAGGTAGCGGATGTGCATGGCATTAGGGGTGTGCAGGCGGATGTCCGTATGCAGGTTTTCCAGCCAGTCGAGCAGGGGCCAGAGCCATGTGTCGGGCTGGACCAGCAGGGCGTCGTCGTAAAAGGCGAAATCCCTGACCCCGCGCTCGATCTGAGCGGCCATGTTTGCCTTGATGGAATCGAACCGTCCCTGATGGAATCTGGGATAGAGCTGGTTGCTCGCGCAATACTCGCAGTGGAAGGGACAGCCCCGTGAACCCAGGATGGGGGCGAACAAGGGATGGGAATAGAGATCCAGGGCCGGGGTCATGCCCGCATTCTTTGGAAGGGGTGGGGGGGAGGCTCCAAGATGGCTCCAGAGCTTGTGCCAATTGTCCTCACGCTCCAGGGGACCCTGTATGAGCAGATCGGTTTCCTGCTTCCCGGCATGCTCCGGGCATAGGCTGGCATAGGTGCCCCCGAGGATGATGGGAACATGGGGCAGGGTCAGGCGGATAAGGCGGATCATGGCCGTGACCCCCGGATACCAGTAGGTCATCACCGAGGTGATCAGGATGGCGTCGGGCGTGGGGGAAAGGTGTTCCAGGGCCCCCCTGACCAGGTCGAAAGGCAGACCGTAGCGGCTGTATTGGCGGGGGATGTCGCGTAACGCATCGGGTTTGGGAAGGGGCTGCTTGGGATAGTGGCCCCGGCCGAACCGGTTCTGTTTGGGCCAGGACACGTCCTTCCAGGTGGGATCCATGCAGTCCTGCAGGGCAATGGAGCATCCCGCCCGCCGGAGCATGTCCAGACAGGTCAGAAGACCGACCGGTCGGGACCACAGGTTGTAGGCTGCGAAGTCGTAGACCCAGGGATTGATGCCCAGGATACGCGGGGAGTCCTTGGAATCAGCGGATGGATTCCAGGTAATTACTGGCCAAGAGGGCATCATCGGAAGAGGGAGCGGTTTGTATGACTCGCTTGAACCATTGGCGGGCTTCGGTTATCCGGTCCAGGCGGATCAGGTTTTCGCCCAGGGCAAGCATTATCGTCGTGTTTTCAAGGTCGGATTCTGCCCCCTGTTCGTACCATTTCTGGGCATCCTGGATACGGTCTTGATCGATGAGAATCTTTCCGAGCAGGAGGTAGGCCGGGATGTACCGCCAGTTTTTGTCCACGGCCATCTGGGCGTAGGTTTCGGCCTGGGGGAGGTCACCCAGTTTGGTGTACAGATCGGCCATGTTGTAGGCCGGGAATTCCTTGCGCAGATAGTTGGGGATGTCCAGGGCGTTAGTGTAGGCCTTTTTCGCGGCACCGTATTCATCCAAGGCCGCATAGACCTGCCCAAGATAGTTCCAGGCGTCCCCGAACCGGGGTTCCAGGTGAACGGCATGCTCAAAGTTCCTTCTGGCCGTGGGAAAATTGCCCATGAGGCTGTACACATGGCCGAGATCGAAGAATACGCGGGGATTGTTTTGGGCCTCTTTTTTGACCAGAAGGAGTTTTTCCAGCGCCGCCCGGTTCTTGCCGCCCCGGATATAGCTTTCTGCCAGATCCAGCTGGATGGATATCTCTTCCGAGCTCATCCGGGGCTGGTCCATGGATGGGGGGCCGGAGGTGCTGGAGCAGGCGGGGAGGAGAAGAAGGATAAAGGATATAAGATATAAGATATAGGATGTTGGGACAGAGGTGACGCATGCGTGGGTGGAGATGGATGGGCGTGGGGAGTGGTGCTGGGAATTGGTGTGCATGGTCGTTCCCATCCTGGGTTGAGGGTGAATGGTGCTCTGCGGCACCCACAAGGGTGCCGCAGAGCTGGTTAGACGTTATCCTATATCCTATATCCTATATCCTGAAGCGCAGCGCTCATCTATCATTTTTTTACACTACCT
>NZ_JBUDSQ010000105.1:0-6712 GCF_054921335.1 Desulfoplanes sp.
CGAACTGAGGGAGCGCTTTGGATAAGGACATAGACAGCCTGTCCCCTCGTCTGATTGATTTTTGAGCTGCTTGGTCGGGATCGAACCGATATAACCATGTAGATTCCCCACGAAATAGTGACAAGTCCGTTGATTCTGCGGGAATCAGTGATGGTGATTGCAACATCCTGACTGGCTATTATGGCCTGAGCGTATTTTATTGACCAGTGTGCGGACAAGCAGGACGAACAGGATGGTTCCGGCGATGATGCTCGGTATGCCGTGCCCGTGTTCGGTCGCCCGGGCCAGCCAGGCCAGAGGATCGAGACCAAGGGAGCGGTAGAGAGCGTCGGCTCCCAGTCCGAAGAGGATGGCCACGGTGATGATGCTTGCAAGATACAGGGCTGCGGACCGTTTACCGAGAAGCTTGGCCACCACGGCCAGGGACGCGGCATTGGTGGCGGGTCCTGCCAGAAGGAAGACAAGGGCTGCTCCCGGCGAGATTCCCTTGAGGGCCAGGGCGGCTACGATGGGGGTGGAGGCGGTGGCACACACATAAAGCGGGGCGGCCACGACGACCATGACCAGCATGGGGAGCAGTCCTGTTCCCAGATAGGTGGTCACCAGATCCGGGGAAAGAAACACGGTGATCACTCCGGCGATGAGAATGCCGATCATGAACGATCCCCCTACATCGCCAAGGACCTCACCAAAGGCGAATCGCTGTCCCTGAAGGAACCGTTTCCACGCCGAAGGCTGGATCTGTCCGAAGGGTTTGAGCGGGGTTGCCGGTGTTGCTCCCTTGTCCGCATCGAGCAGATTGATCCCGATCCCCGTGGCAACGGCGGTTACAAAGGCGGCCAATGGGCGCAGCAGGGTCATGATCGGGTCGAGCAGGGCGTAGGTGACCATGATGGAATCGACTCCGGTCTCCGGGGTGGAGATGAGAAAGGATGCTGTGGCACCTTTGCTCGCTCCCTGACGTCTGAGGCCCGCCGCTGCCGGGATGACACCGCAGCTGCACAGGGGCAGGGGGATGCCGAACAGGGCCGCCTTGATCACGTTGGAGGTCCGGTTCTTTCCCAGATGTTCCTGTACGATGGTCGTGGGCACAAAGGCCTTGAGCAGTCCGGCCATGAAAAAGCCGAAAAGCATGAACGGGGCCGATTCCAGAAAAACGTCCAGTGCGGCCGTGAAAATTGCGAGCAGGGTGTTCATGATTCCTCTCTTGAAATATTGGGGGCACAGATGGTTCCGTGTTCCAGTGCCTGGGCAAGGAGTTTGTGGACGTGTTGGTCAGCCAGGGAGTACATGACCATGCGCCCCTGTTTTCTTGGCACGACCAGTCCCTGATGCCTGAGTATGCGCAGCTGATGGGAGACTGCGGACACGGTCATCTCCATGATCGAGGAGAGATCGCATACGCAGAGTTCCCCGGAACGCAGGGCCAGGAGAATCCCCAGCCGGTTGGGATCTCCAAGGGTTGCGAAAAGCAAGGCAATGCGCTTGGTTTGTTCGGGGCCGGGCATTATTTTTTGGGCCCGGTCGATTGATTCGGGATGGAAACACCTGATTGAGCAGACAGAGTCCATGAGTCCCTCCTCGATAGTTGAATATGTGAATGACTGTTCAAGTATTCAGGCGTTATCCTCGTGTCAACGGGAAAACGGTGCACTGGCAGTATGGGGTAGGCTCAGGGACCGTTTGAGGGATCTTTTCTTGCCTGCAGGCAGGGGGTTATACCTGCAATCTTTTCATAGAGTAAACCCCTCCGGAACCGGCAAGAGGGGTGAACCTTCTGCTGTCCTTTGATTGCAAAAGGTGCTTGACCTGATCGAACACCTCCCTGACGAATTCCTTTGATCCCAATATTCCTGCATCGCTGAAGTAGCGGGTTCTGTAGCAGAAGAGTTCGAACCGCTTGAGCTCGAAATTCTTCTTCCTCTCCTTTTTCACGATCTTCGCGTCCATGGGCTTTCCCTTGCCCGTGTCCACAGCACCGGTTTCATAAACGAACTGTCTGTATTTGCGCATGATCCGAGCCGGTTCGTGCTCTCCCCATTCTTTCATCCCGGAATCCATGGAAAGCATGTCTTCCCGATTGTTCGTCTGGACAAAATAGCCCAGCGAGCACCATCGATACTGCTCGGGCCGTTTGACGATCCCTGCGCGAACGGGATTGAGGTCCACGTAGGCAAGCAGATTGACCAGAGAATACCCGTTCTGCACGATGAGAGATTTGAAGCGGTCCCCCCAGAAATACCCTTTGCGATTGTGCCGCTTATTATAGAAGCGAGTGAAACCCTGCTTGATATCCTTGACGAATTGAGAAAGAGACGACCACCTTTCCCTGAAATCGGCAATGTTTTTTGGGCTGATGATGCGCCCTTCGGGAAACCAGGCTTCAAGCCGCTCCTTCATGGCCTCATCCGAAAGATGATCTTTGGTATGCATCCTGACAACGAGATGGAAATGGTTGGACATGAGGCAAAATCCGAGCACCTCGGCAAAGTAAAACCGACTCAGATAGCGAATCAGGTTGAGAAGATAGTCCCTCTCCCCATCCCCGATCGGCAATCCATCAAGAGCTGTCCGGGAAATGACATGGTATATCGTGGGAATATCGGAGCGAACGAACCTGGCGATGCGTGGCATGAGGACCTCCTGATTTCTATTCTTGAACTAACAATCTGGTAAAATTGATTAAATTCTAAAATGCAGCTTGAATATCACAGCCCGACAGATTTTTCAATATTAAACCCGTCCCCATATTCTTTTTCACACCATCACGAGCACGACCAAAAAGGACAGACAGAGTCCCCTGGATTTTTGACTGATCCCGGGGGGCTCATGGTTTCTACAGCGAGGCTTGGTGCACTTTGGTCTATCTTGCAGAAATCGGCCGACGCGACTTTTTTGGGGTTCGCTGTGAGATTATCCTGAAAACGGGTGTTCGATTAGCATTATCGATTTGTCTGACACAAGCCATTGTCTCGGATTTTTGAATTTTTTTAGAAAAATGCCGTATCTGTGGGCGTACAAGGGTTCGAACCGGGGGAAATTTAGGTTCTGGAGCAGATCCGGGTTGGGGGCAAAAAAGGGCAGGCACGGGAACCTGACCCTTGTACGGGATGTGTTGAATCCGTTTTGCGATTCGGGGGGTGAATCATGGTCTGTCTGCTCTGGGAACATTCCGGTTTTCTGGAGGCCATGCAGAAAACGAGCAGGGAAGAATTGCAAAAATTATCCGGAATAGCTAAGAAAAAGGCCGAGATGCTTTGCAAGCAATTATGGACCATGCCCTAATGGGATAAGCCCGGCCTTTTGAAACCTTTCTGATTCAGATTCCTCAAATCCGACAATTCATGACCCAGAACCCCGATATGTCAACGGATGACACCCTTATTGACGGATCAGGGGGTGTTGCCTTGCTGGAAAAGGCACTGGTCCTCGACCTGGAGATCCACCCCCAGGACGATCGGCTGCTCAAGATCGGCGCCATCAATGTGGCAACGAGACGGGGGTTGCGATTCCAGGGGACATTCGATGCGTCACATTCCCTGAACCGTGTGGCCGAGTGGGGACAAACCGCCGAGTACATACTGGGGCACAACATGGCGGAGCACGATCTTCCCTGGATCGCCACCCATTTTCCCGGTCATCCCCTGACCACCCTGCCTGTCATCGACACCCTGTTTCTCTCTCCTCTGGCCTTTCCCACGAATCCCTATCATCGTCTGCTCAAGAACTATAAACTCATCAAGGAATCGGTGAATGATCCCGTGGGGGACTGCAAGCAGACGTTGCGCCTGCTTAGAGACGAACTGGCAGAGTTTGCCGGTATGGCCCCGGAGCTGCGCGATTTCTACGGTGCGGTTCTGAGCCGTTCATTTCCCGATCATGGCTATGCCCGAATGCTCGGGGAATTATCCGGGGCTCTCCTGCCTGACAAGGACGCCTGCTACCAGATATGGATGGATCAGATCCAGGACCGTGCCTGCATGCACCAGGCGCGTGAGATTTTTTTTCGTCAATGGGATGATCCGTTCGAGACCGTCACTCTCGCCTATATGCTCGCCTGGCTGCGGGTTGCCGGAGGTAATTCCCTGGTGCCTGCCTGGGTCTGGCATCGGTATCCGTCCATTTCTCCCCTGCTTTCCAGACTCAGGCAGACCCCGTGCGGCAGGGAAGACTGTGCCTATTGCCGGGACCGGTTCGACATCCGCAAGCAGCTGCAACTCTATTTCGGTTTCGACGACTTTCTGCCCGTGGGAGACGAGCGTCCGCCCCTGCAGGAGCAGGTGGTCACCGGACTGGTGGAGGGCAAAGACGTTCTGGCTGTGCTGCCCACGGGTGCGGGCAAATCCCTGTGCTATCTCCTTCCGGCTCTTATGCAGAGCGGACAGCGAAACACCCTGACCCTCATTATCTCTCCCCTGCAATCCCTTATGAAGGACCAGGTGGACGGTCTGGTGCGCAAGGGCATCCTCAAAGGGTGCACCATCAATTCATCTATGACCATGCTCGAGCGCAGTCGGACTCTGGACGGGATACGGCTGGGCGATCTGGATCTCTTGTGGATCGCGCCGGAACAGTTCCGCAACACCACGGTCAAGAACATCCTCAAGCAGCGCGAGATCGGGATGATCGTCATGGACGAGGCCCATTGTTTTTCCAAATGGGGACATGATTTCCGGCCCGATTATCTGGCCCTGTCTTCGTTCATTGGCGAAATCTGGCCGGGTGAGCCCTCTCCGCGTCCCTTGATCGGATGCTTCACGGCCACGGCCAAACCCGATGTCATAGGCGAGATCAGGGACTATTTCAGGACGGAAATGGACCGGGAACTGGCTGTATTCGAAGGCGGTCACGAAAGGACCAATCTCAAATTCCGGGTCATTCCCTGCCCGGAGCAGGAAAAGATCGGTCGTATCGATGCCATTTTGAAGGATGTCTTTGCGGGTGAGCAGAAGGGCGGGGCCATTGTTTTCGTGCCCACGCGCAAAAAGGCCGAGCAATACGCCGACTCCCTGGCCGACATGGACTGGCTGTGCGACTACTACCATGCCGGACGGACGCCCGAGGACAAGCGATCGGTCCAGGAACAATTTTTGCGCGGGGATCTCCAGGTCATGGTGGCCACCAACGCCTTCGGCATGGGCGTGGACAAGCCCGATGTGCGGGTGGTCATCCATGCGGCCGTGCCCGGATCGCTTGAGAACTATCTCCAGGAGGCGGGCCGGGCCGGTCGGGACCGTGACCCGGCCTTGTGCTGCCTTCTCTATGACCGGGAGGATCTGGAAACCCAGTTCGAGCGGTGCTGTGCGACCCAGCTCTCGCACAAGGATATCAAATCGTTGTTCTCCGGTTTGAAACGCATTGCCGGAACACGGCCTGAAAACACGGTCATCATGACCTCCGGGGAACTGCTCGGTTCCCGGGAGCTCGAAGAGGTCACCTTTGACAATCTGGATGCCGGAGAGACCCTGGCCGACACCAAGGTGCGCACGGCCCTGTCCTGGCTCGAGCGAACGGATAAGCTCGTTCGGGGTGATAACCACACCCAGGTCGTTCAGGGAACCGTGCTCGTGCCCAACAAGGAAGAGGCTCTGACAACCATCAACGGACTGAATCTTTCGGCCTCCAGGCGGGATCTGTGGATCAAACTGGTGGACATCCTGCTCCAGGCCGATCCCAAATCCCTGATCAATACGGATGTGCTGGCAACCGAACTGGGTGAGGAGTCGAGCAAACTCCTGTCCATCCTCCATGCCATGCGCAAGGCAGGGATCATCGACCATGATCTGAACATGACCTGTTTTGTGCGCAAGGGGATTGCCGATGATTCTCTGAAACGGTTTGCCGGGTATGTGGCTCTTGAGGAGGCGGTTCTCAAGGTTATGGAAGAGGACGAGCCCGATGCGGTCAAACACACCCGGTACACGTTTCCTATCCGCAGTATCAGCCAGAGAATCAAGGACAGCGGGGAGCAGGCGGCCAATCCCCAGGCCATCCTCGGAGTGCTTGAACTGCTCATTCAGGAGAAGATGATCCGTTTGTCCCATCAGAACCGGGGCTCCTACGGGGTGATCCTCCGCAAGACCTGGGGAGAGATCAGGACCCATGTGCACGAGCGGGTTCTGGTTGCCAGAGTGGTTCTGCAATCTTTGGTCGACAAGGTCCCTTCCGGAACCAGGGGGAAGGATCTGCTGGTTTCCTTCAAGTCCGGAGACCTGGAAAAAGCATTGCGCAGGGACATGACCACCATGACTATGCCCGATGTTTTTGAGCGTTCCCAGGCTGCTCTTCTCGTCCTGCATCATATGAAGGCCCTCTGTCTGCAGAACGGTCTGGCCGTGATCCGTCCGGCCATGACCCTGACGGTGGAGGAACCCAAGGCAACGTTCACGGCCCGGGATTTTTTCTCCCTGGCTTTGTTTTATAAGGAAAAGATCGCCCAGGTGCATATCATGGGCAGATATGCTGAAATGGGCACCTTGAGCGACGGGATCAAGCTGGCCCTCATTCTGGTGCGGGATTATTTCGGCAAGGAGCGGGAGGCATTCATCTCCACCTATTTCAACGGGCGCGAAGCCACACTGGAGCTTCCGGTCTCCGAAGAGGGACACAAAGCCATTGTCAGCGGCCTCGACCCCGTCCAGAAAAAGGCGGTGGAGACCAGGGAGGGCAAAAATCTTCTTGTGGTGGCAGGGCCGGGCTCGGGCAAGACCAG
>NZ_JBUDSQ010000106.1:0-6560 GCF_054921335.1 Desulfoplanes sp.
GGCTTTTGCCAGTATCCTCAAACGTGTTTCAGCCGGCTCCGCCGCCTCAGTGGTTTCAGGATCGCGTTCAGGCGACGGGGGGTTGTATCAGGCCGTGTTCTGGCCATCCAAATTAGACGGTGATGGTCACGAGGTTACTTGGGTCGGTGATGTCCATGGTTTTTTCGTGGATAGCGAGGGTAATCTCTATGCCGATACCAACGCCAATGCCAGGTTCGATAGCGATGATCAACGCGTCACTGTTTATCTGGATGCCGGGGATGGTAAGAGCAAGGCCTGTGTCGGCGGAGAGATGCTAAATGGGATCTGCACAAACGGCACAATCACGGAGCTTGAAGATGTCGACTATCTGTGGTCTGCCGCAAATTGGTTGAACAAGCCCTCGTTCGATCCTACCATCAATCGGTCGTTTTATATGTCGTCGGTGCCGAATAACAATAACCGCTATCTTTTCACCTGGTTCGACAGTGATCTGGACGGTGAGGTCGATGATACGTCCATTGATGGCAGCGGTGAGGTGCTTGAGTTTACGGCTCCTAACATGGCCGCAGCTAATGCCACGGACGTTTGCAATACTACAGTTGTCAAATGGGTACGCGGGGAGGACCAAACAAACATGCGTAGCCGAAAGTACACCAAAGATTCAACAGATTACTACTGGCGACTCGGGGATGTCATCTATTCCACTCCGGCAGTGGTCGGACGGCCCTCTGAAAATTACGATCTGTTCTGGGGAGACACTTCCTATTCAGCCTTTTACGGGAAGTACCGCAACCGGCGACATGTGGCCTATTTTGGCGGGAACGACGGAATTCTGCATGCGGTGAACGCTGGATTTTATTCCTCTGCGGACAAGGGATTCTATAAGGGATATTCCAGCGGGTCATTTACAGATTCTGGGTTAGATCTGGGAGCAGAAATCTGGGGATACGTTCCTTATAACCTTTTGCCCCATCTCAAATGCTTGACCAGAACGGATTACAAACACAAATACTATGTTGATCTCCATCCCAGAGTGTTTGATGTCCGGATTTGGGAAAGCGAGTATGAGGACACTACAGGCACCCATCCCAATGGGTGGGGTACCATTCTCGTTTGCGGAATGCGTCTGGGTGGAGCCCATGTGAATGTTGACGGGCGGGATTTCAGTTCTTCATATATCATATTTGATATCACTGACCCGGAAAGTCCGCCGGTTTTGCTTGGCGAAATCACGTATGATTATTCGGACAACAGCGTTGCCCAATTGGGATACACCCTTTCCGTTCCCTCTGTTGTGCCGGTAGAGGATGCAACCGGAGCCCAGAAATGGTTTCTGATCATGGGGAGCGGTCCTGACGCCGATGATATCAGCGTGACCGATGCGGCCAGCACCCAGAAGGCCCGCTTGGCAGTCATCCCTTTGAATGAACTGGCTAAAGGGAATTTTTCGCTCAAGATTCCCGATTCAGAACCCGGGTCGGCAGGAACGACCGCCGGGGTCAAGACCATGAGTGTCTCAGACTCCTATGTGGGGTCGGACTTCGTTGCCGTGGACTATGATTTCGATTTTTATACCGATATTTTCTACTACGGTTTGGTGAGCGGTGAGACCGGTGACTGGGGAGGCGGGGTCTATCGCCTCAAGGTAGAAGATAAAAAAAATGAATCCAACTGGGGAGATCCTTCGAAGTGGGGCATTCATCAACTCATTGATACTGACGCCCCGGTGACAGGACCGGTCAATCTGGGATGGGTGGACGATAAGGTCTGGGTCTATTTCGGAACCGGGAGATTTTTAACCTCCGATGATGTTCGCGATACAGCCACGAATTATTTTTTCGGCGTCAAGGAACCCAAAAAAACGACCGGGAACGCATTTAATTTCAACACGGTCACTATCAATTACAAAAATCCGTCCTTCAACAATTGGGTCAAGGCCAATGATATACTGGTCGGACTGAACACCGGGGTGCTCAACTGCACGGATGGAACGGATTCCTGTCTGCCTTCCGGGGTGACCACTTTGACTGAGTTGGCTGCTTACAATATGGAAACCCCCAATGGTTGGTTTCGGGAATTCAATGCGACAGGTGAGCGGGTTATCGGTCAGCCCACGCTCTTGGGGGGGCTGGTCAACTTTACGTCCTATATCCCTGATTCGGATCTCTGCTCCAGTGAAGGTGAAAGCCTTTTTTATGCCCTGTATTATTTGACGGGAACTCCCTGGTGGCAGGATGTGTTCGGTGACCAGTCATCCGATGAACTGTATGTGCAATCTACCAAGCATCTTGGAAAAGGTATGAGCGTCACGCCGAGTCTGCATATCGGCAAGCAGGAAGGTGCCAAGGCATTTATCCAGACGAGTACCGGTGCGATTGTTGAAATCAACGAGCCCAATCTGCCCATCAAGAACGTCAAATCCGGCAAGAGCGGGTGGCATACCCACGATATCGAGTGAGTGTGTGTCCCAAAGACCACAAAAAATTGGAAAAAAATGTGGCTTTTAAGCAGCAAAAGGGGGCAATTTTTTTGGCAATTACCGATCTCTGCAAACCATTGACCGGTGCGGCCAATGCTTTTGCCCTTGATGTTGTTTCCGAGCCCAATGTTTCCAGCCACAGCAAACCATGAGCGCACATTCCTGGTATGTATACATGATCCGTTGCAGGGATAATTCCTTGTATACGGGCGTGACCTTGGACGTTCCCAAACGGTACAAGGAACATCTCGAGAACAAGGGGGCCCGGTACACCCGGGCCAAGGGGACGGCCGAACTCGTGTTCTCGACTCCCCTCGCATCCAAATCCATTGCCTATGGGGTGGAGTACAGAGTCAAACGCCTCCGCAAGGCAGTAAAGGAAAAAATTGTTCGAGAGCAATGGGATGCTAATGGGTTGCTGGACTACCTGGGGATGACCACTGTATGATATTCGCGATTGGGTGGGCTGATGCCGGGAAGGACGGTTTTGCGATTTAGGTTTTAGGGAACAACGAAAAACCCCAGGTGAGATACACATTTTTTAGACAGCAAAAAGGCGAAAAATCCGTTGGCAATTACCGGAGGTGCCTCGGCAATGTCCTCCGCGGGAAGTATTTTTTGGATTTTTGTGCTCCATTGGGCAAAACACAAGGACCGCAGTGCTGCACTGCGGTCCTTGTGTTTCGACTGGAGATAGTACCCCTTGGGGGGTCATCCGCAGGTTGTGTACCCGCAGGCCTTGCAGATTTTGCATCCCCCCTCGGGGACATAGGCATGCTTACCACATTCCGGGCATGGGTCACCAAGTCCCTTGGAAACGATGGTTTGGTCATCCATATCTAATGATATATAGTGACGCAAGATTCTGGAAATGATGGCCGCTGCATCTATTATATTGTAGCTGGACCGGTCCAGTTGTGTGATGATCCGGTCGATGGGCATACCCACCCGAAGCAGCAGGCTGGCCAGCCGGGTGATCGTTTCCCAGAGAGAGTATTTTTCTTGAAAAACCTGTTCGTTATATATTCCCTCCCCTGTGACCCCGGCTTCTTTGGGAAGTTTGACGAAGATTTCGATGGGATTGCCTGATTCGTCCAGGGAGACGATGATGTACATCTTGGATCCCTTCCACATGACCCGATGGCGTTCGGCCCGTTCAATATCCCTGAGTTCTCGCTCGAACAGGGTTGGATTTTCGCCACGCATGGTCGGTTCGGCGTCCTTGTTTTTTTCCTCTGTTTTTCCGAGCACACCCTTTTTGCATCCGTTTCTGAATATGGTCACCCCCTTGAGCCGGTGTTTCCACGCCTGGAGATAGATCTGGAAGATGACTTCCTTAGGGGTTTCTTCTGGAAGGTTGATGGTCGAGGAGATGGAGCTGTCCGTAAATTCCTGGATGGCGGCCTGCATGCGGATGCGGTCCATGTAATCGAGCTCATCGGCCTGGACATAGTTGAACCTTTCCTTGAGTTCCATGGAGGTGTATTTGCCGAAAAGCTCCTCTTGGTTGGTTTCCACCATCCATTTGAGCGGGGGCATGTGGGTGAATTCGAAGACCTTCCCCGCTTCCAGGCGGGTTTCCCGTGTATAGCTGAACAGGAAAACCGGCTCGATCCCCGAAGTGCAATTATCCGACATGATGGAGATGGATCCGGAAGGGCCGACCGTGTTGAATGCAGTGTGCCGAAGGCCCGTGGCGAGGATTTGCTTGCGCAGTTTTGGAGGAAGGTTGAGATGCGTGATATATGGGCATTCCAGAAAACGTTTTCTGGCGGCTTTTTCCTCGAGAGCCGGAACACATCCAAGTCTTTCGGCGATACCGGCACTCACTTCGATCTCGGCAATGGCCTTTTCTCGCAGGATGCTCTTGATGAAGTCGGTTGATTCTTCACTTCCGTAGCGCATGCTCAGCATGGCCAGCATGTCGCCGAGTCCGGTGAATTCGATGCCTATGCGTTTGCCGTACCGGTCGGCCTCTCGATGCTCCTCGAGGGGATGCTTGTCCTGATTGAGATCGGACATGGTATCCATGAAGGCTACCGTCAGGGCAATATCGTTTTTGAAGAGCTCGGTGTCGAACCGTGCCTCTTTGGTGAAGGGGTTGTTCACATATGCGTGCAGAACCAGGGCCCCTAGCAGGCAATTGTTCCAGTATCCCAGACTTTGCTCTCCGCAGGGGTTGGTGGACATGGGTTTGAGCCGCTGGTCATCGATGAACGTTCCGGGAGTCTGGCGTTGGGTGGTGTCCAGGTATAGAATGCCGGGATCGCCGGACTTCCAGGCTGACGTACTGATTTCCTCGAGAAGATCGCGCGCCTTGATCGTGGAGTAGGGTTTGAGGGGAAGACCGAGCTCTTCCCAACGGCTGTAGTCCCCATCCCACAGAGTATTGTAGACCGAACGTACCGGATCGAATAGTCCGGAGGACTTTTTGCGACGCCTGGCAACTGAAAAAACAAGTTTACCTTCGGGGAGATTTTCAAGTTCCTCGCCTGCAGGGAGGTCAGGCTGTACTTCAATGGTATGAAGGTCTGGATGCACCGCGATGACCTTGTAAACGATTTCAGCCTCTATCCGATCTTCTTTGTGGGGATCAAGGGCGGTGAATACTTCTGGATGGAGCTGCAAGGTGGATGTATCAAGGACTTTTGCCGAGATGCGTGCCCGTTCCGGGAAGACAAAGGTCCATTCCAGATCTTCTTCAACGGCACGCATGAATGCGTCAGTGACTTTGAGGCTGATGTTCGCGCCGAAAACGTCCTGGGTTTTTCCTGTCAGTGAATCAACCCCGAAGATTTCTTCGGGGTTGCTTTTGCTCCAGATGAACCGGCGTGTGTCGGGGTGGCGGATGTCCAGGGAGATCATGAGTGCTCCCCGTCTGCCGTTCTGGCCGATGGTGTTGGTCAGTTCACTAAAAAGGGGCATGAAGCTGACCGCGCCCGAAGAACTGACCGCAGCGTTGTTTACCGGGTCTCCAGCGGGCCTGAGGATGGTGATGTCGACCCCGCTCCCGCCACGGTATGAGTACGTCCGGGCCAGTTTTTTCTGGGCCTCGAAGATGCCTTCAAGGGAGTCGGATTCGATCTTGGCCAGGTAGCAATTGCTCAATGAACATTTGCTGTACTCGTTACCGAGTCCGCTTAGAATGGATCCGGCCGGTATGAATCTTCCCGTCTGGACCATCTCACAGACCTGTTTGTTTTCCTCTTTGTCGAATCGGGAGTGCTTCAGGAATTCACGGCACAACCGGTTTCTGACGTCATTGAAGGAGTGCTCCTGCAAACGGCCTTGACGATCACGGATCTGGTATTTTTTGGAACTGACGGATTCCTGGAACCTGACATGCTCCTCGAGGGCCATTTTTGCTGATTCGCGGGTGATGAGTGGAGGTTGAGACATGTGTTGTTTCCTTGATGGGTGTTCCGGTATGGTTGCACCCGTAATATTGGGTTGAAGATGGGAAGGGCAACAGAAAAAGGGCTGACGACAAGCTGATACACAGCGGCGGAACCGTCCCGGAGTCGCACCGGATTGCCATTTTCCTGTTGGAAGGGTCAGAAAGTCGGAGTGAAAAAACCTACACACAAAGCACGGGTGAAACAAGGGGGACTTGAGCGGGGTACCTACCCCGAACATGGGGAGAGCCTAGAATAGACGGGAATTTCCCCATGCTGGAATAAATTTGGGAGTGAAGAATTTTTTGTAAGCTAAATAAAATATATAATTTTATCAATAAAATTGATATTTTATAACTTATTTTGAAAAAGTTTTAAAAAATGTTTGACAAACAGACGGGGCCCACATAGAAGACGCATCTCTTGAGCGGGACAGACCGTGGAGGCGAGAAGTTCTTGCGTAACAAGTAAATATGTTAAGTATATATATTGTTCTTTGAGAGAAAAGATTTCTTTTTTACATGCAGGTATGCCCGGGAATATACAGGACCATGGGGCTGTAAAAAAAAAGATAAAAAACGATTGACAGGCGAGGGTGCCTTCATTAATAAAATAAACCTTGTCGTGTCCTTGTTTCGTTACCGGGAACGACCGGATCTTTGAGAAAAAAACTTGTTGACAATCGGGGAGCTGGTTGATTAGAA
>NZ_JBUDSQ010000107.1:0-6385 GCF_054921335.1 Desulfoplanes sp.
AAATTTCGTAACTATTCAGCAGTCGATCAAAAGACGCGGGTCTTCTTAGATCGTCATCCCGGACTTGATCCGGGATCTTGTCCGACCGGGCAGCTGCTTGCTCGACATTCAATGCACGAGGCCCTGGAGATCCCGGCCTGCGCCGGGATGACACGCTTAGGACATCCGTTTCAACCCTGCTGAATAGATACAAAATTTCTTGACCGCTCCTTGCCACGGTGTGTATCAATACACACCGTGAACAGCAGGGAGATCATCAAACGGATTAAAGGCGCAGGGTGGAAGCACGTCCGGATGTGCCTGCAAAAAGTATTTTTTGCAGGCTGTTTTAGGTTTTAGGTTATTAAGTTTTAAGTAAAAACAGATAGTTAGCTCTCATGATTTTTCGGGATTTGGCGACGGAGGTATTTTTTGCAGTCGCATCCGTCCGGACAACCGGAGATCACTTCCACTTTCGCCATCCCGAAAAACCCGGGACGGTAACGGTTCCGCATCCCAAAAAAGATATCCCTCTGGGAAGACTCAAAAGTATCGAAAGGCAGTGCGGCTTTCCGTTGAGGTAAAGGAGTATATAATGCCTGAATATATTGCAGCGATCCATAAAGACGAGGCCGCTGATTATGGGGTGAGTTTTCCCGATTTTCCTGGTTGCATCACCGCAGGAACTACCCTTGAAGAAGCTCGTACAATGGCAAACGAGGCTTTGCAGGGACATCTCAAGCTAAGCCGTGAGTATGGTGATACCATCCCCGAACCGTCTACACTGGAAGAGATCAAGGCAATGCAGGGTTTCCAGGATGCAGAGGCCTTCTTCGTGGTCCATGTTCCCGAAGTGGAAGAGAAAAGAGTCAGGGTGAATATCACGCTCACCCAAAGAGACCTCCACCTGATCGATAAAAAAGCGAAACAACGGAAGCTTTCGCGTTCCGCCTTTCTGGTTGAAGCTGCTCGCAAGGAGGCTGACCAGCAGTTTTGATCTCCACTGATGCTATTTTTATGACATGGGCTTCTGCCCCAAAAAACGCCCCGGGGATACGGTATCTCCCCTGGGCGTTTGCTATCTTATAAATCGTTATGGCCGAGAAAGTTTATCCAAAGTTCACTGTGAACCATAGTTGACATGTAGTAACCTCCAAACTATATTATTGTAATGATGGAAGTTCGGAAGACCGCAATATTCACCAAATGGTTCAAATCCCTCAAGGACCGGAGAGCCAAGGCTCGAATCCAAGCCAGAATCGATAGAGTCGAGATAGGCCATTTTGGGGATGTTGAGCCGGTGGGCGAAGGCGTCAGTGAATTGCGGATTTTCTAAGGTCCGGGTTACAGGGTTTATTTTGTACAAAAAAACGATGTTGTCGTGATACTTCTATCGGGTGGCGACAAGAGTTCTCAAAAATCTGATATCGTCAAAGCCAAAGAAATCGCCAAAACCGTGGAGGTATAGGTTATGGGCATACCAACTACTCGATGGGATTCAGCGGAATTCCTTGAAACTGACGAAGATATCCAACTGTATCTTGAGGCCTGTATCGAAGAATCGGGTGACGATCCTGCGTTTATTGTCCATGCGTTGGGCGTTATTGCACGCGCTAGAAACATGAGTCAGCTTGCCAGAGATACCGGGCTGACCCGAGAAGGTTTGTATAAAGCTTTGTCACCCGACGGGAATCCCACTTTTGCTACCGTAGCAAAAGTCGCAAAGGCGCTTGGCCTGCAAATAACGGTTCAAACACCCCGTCAAGATCCTTCCAATAATCATTGCCATGCGACCAGCTCCGCTATCGCATAATTACGGGCGTTTGCTAAACCAAATCTACATTAAAAATCCTTGTTTTCGGCAGGCCCAGACGATTCCCCCCATACGTGTCAATTTTTGTTTTTCTGCACCTCCCGGGGCGCAGAAAAACGGGTAATTCATGAATTACCCCTACACCATCACGTGCTGCGCATGGGGCAATGGAAACTCAACATCTCAAACGGGGTTTGGTTGAGTACCTTACTCGTAAAAGTCTGCCATAAAAAACAAGAAAATCGAAAGGCGTAAACCTGTATTCACCGCCCGGCATATTCCATATGCCTTGATGGCCATGCACAAGGTCTGCTAACCTCGCTTCGCTCGCTAAGCATTCACTTCCCCAGAGACGCCGAGAAGGCCGCAGAGAAAAATTTCTCTTCATGTTTTTCTCTGCGTCTCTGCGTCTCGAGCGAGTTTCCGAGCGGGCGGTGAGCGCTTTTCTTGGGTTGCGTATACATGACATACAGAAACGGGTAAGCCGAAAGTACACAGTATCCGAATGATCCTTATATCATATGTTCTATCGCATCCTCAGAGGCTTTTTGGTATCCTTGGTTGCAGAATCAGGAATGAGATCCTTATCATCCTTACATGAGGATAATCCGAACACGGCGCTTACGGGACACCACCCTATGGCAGCCGTCAGTACGGGAACAATGCCCACAAGTCCCCACCAGGAATCAACACCTGCGCCCAGAGCAAAAATTGCCAGGCCAACGACCACTCGGATAATCCGCTCACTCTTTCCAACATTGCATCGCATGGATACCTCCGGGGTAACAGGATAATGAAAGACAAAAAGGGTCATCCAGGTACACTGGACCACCTTGATCTCCATCACAATAGCAGAACGGGGCAAACGGTCTCCTGTCTCCCGCCTCCCGTCTCCTTCCTTCATCCATTATCAGCAATATATTTCCCCACATCAAACTTCCGCCTGCACCCCGCCGCATTCATATACCTGACCGTGCCGAAAACAGACCGCTCCTTCCAGGGCCGATCATGCACCCCCCCCATGGACCAGAGCACGCCCACGTACCCGTTGGGGTCACGGCCGTCGAGTTCGTACCGATCGTTGAGATAGATGGCCGTGGCAATGGCATCTTCGGGCGATTCCGACCATTCCAGAATCTTCTTGGCCCAGTACATGCGCATGTAGCCGTGCATGGAACCTGTGCGAACCATCTGGCGTTGTGCCGCGTTCCACAAGGGATCATGGGTTGCTGCGGCCTCCCATGTATCCCTGGTATACACATACTCACGGACATCGTCGCGGTGCGTGTCCAGGGTGGCCCTGCCCCAGGCGGGGATTCCCTCGATGGAATCGTAGTGCGGATTGTACAGACAGAAATTATCCGTCAGCTCCCGCCGGATGATGATCTGTTCCAGAAAGGCCTGCTGCCCCTCGGTTCGCGGGGACTCCACAGCCTCCAGAGCCACGCGATGGGCTGAAATCTGGCCGAAGTGCAGCCAGGGAGAGACCCCGGAAAGCCCGTGGGCGTTGGGATCCCTGCTGCTTTGATCGTACCGGTCCAGGCCATGGGCCATGAACGCGTGCATCCGGTCCATGCCGCCCGTGTACCCGGGAATGATCGCATCAACGGGCAGAACGGTACGCTCCACATGGAGACCTGCCATGAGGGCGTCCCAGTCAGGGAAATCACAGGGTGCATCGTGTACCGGCAGTTCCTTCCAAACAGGGAATGGCTCCAAAAATTCTGCCAGCAATCTCTGAATCTTGGGCCGGATGGTTCTGGCTGCGTATTCCTGCTTGTTCGAAACCCGCCAAACGGGAACGATGTTGTGGGCGTCCACTTCCTCCAGCGGAATTTCCAGGTGAGGAAGAAGTTCCTGTTTCCATCCCTGTTTGATGCGCAAGGGATCGAAATCCGTGACAAGGAACCCAGCATCGCACTCCCGGACAAAGGATTGAACCTGATCTGGAGGATGACCCGCACGCACATGCAGGCAAAGCCCCATGTCCCGAGCCCGTTCCCATGTCTCCCGCAGCCCCCTGAGCATCCAATCATACTGGCGGATGCAGGCCCCCTCAAAGGAAGAAACCAGACAGAAAAGAATATGCAGGGGCACCTTTGCCCGCCTTGCCTGTTCTGCCGCATGTATCAGGGCCCAATTGTCATCCACCCGCTGATCCCGACCCATCCAATAGACCACAGGTCCCTTGCCCGGGGAAAACCGGTTCAACCTGCGAATCCGATCCTGGTGGACAGATGCCATCTCAACGCTCCCGGTCATCACCCTGGTTGACAAATATCTCCCGCACATCCTGAAAACGCTCGACCGCAACATATCCGGATACACGCACGGCAAACACGGCCGTATCCGGATCGTTCAAAAAACCCCGCAAACGGGGATGATCATGTTCGAGGAGTACCCCCATCCTATCAGCCGCCCCGCCCGAAAGCTCCTCCGCAGTCCCGAGAACGGTCACGGCCATGGCCTCATGGGAATCGGTATCCGCATTCTCCCGATTGTCTGCCAGCAGGGAAACCCCGGGATGAGCGATCATGTTTGCATATTTGTGCGTGGCTCTGGGCGTGGCCATGGCAATGGTCGTCAGATCCGGGGTCACCGCGAAGGCCATCAGACTGCAGTAGGGGCCGGATTTCCCCTGCGTAGCCAAAACCATGCTCTTCTGTCCGGCAAAAAAGGTTTGCAATTTCTCCTGCCACCCGGGAGTTTCTTCCAGCAAAAGCCCGGGCCGGGTTTCCTCCACCAACGTTTTATCGAGGACACATGCCGGTTGTGCCTCGACCCGTTTGGGCGGACTGACCACCGGGCAGAGGATATGCCGGGAGATCCCCCCAAGCATCCCCTTGAAGATCAAGGCATGAAACGGAGCGAACATATACCAGTAAACAATCCCCCAGAGTCCCCGGGGGAGAAAACGTGCGCTCTGCACAAGTTCGGTACGTCCGCCCCCCTGGGCAGTGATGGTGAATTCGAGCATAGCCTCCCCCGGAACCTTCATTTCCGCCAGCAGGGTCAGCTTCCGGTTTTCCTGCACATCCAGGACCCGCCAGAAATCCAGGGCATCGCCGACACGTACATGCCGTGGATCACGCCGGCCCCGTCGGAGTCCCACCCCGCCGATGAGCTTGTCCACGAAACCGCGCATCTTCCAGAGCGCATTGCCGTAATACCATCCCCGTTGTCCCCCGATGGTCCGGATGGACGCCCAGATCTCGGACGGCGTCGCCTGCAACACCGTGGTATAGTTACAGGAAAGAACGGTCCCCCCGGCATACTCCTTGTCGCCGCAGGCCATCCACTCGGGACTCTGCACGGCGCCGGCGTCGCTCCAGCAGGTATCCACGGTCTGCTGTCTGACCCGTTCGAGGGCCCGGGCTATGGCCTCTTCACAGGAAAGCAGCTCCTGGGGGATGAGATCGGCGATACGCATATCATTGCACACGACCTCATTTTTGAGCCCCTCGGCCAGGGGCTTGGCAATGTTCGCCGGAAGCGGGGTGACCAGGTTGATCCAGTGGGAACTGAGCCGTGGTGTGAGCACGGGCACCGGGATGATGATCCGCTTTTTGAGCCCCGCCTTGTGAGCATAGATCTGAAAAAGTTCCTCATACGAGAGAATATCCCGCGACCCGATGTCGAAAATCTCTCCCCGGGTTTGGGCCTGCTCCAGGCAGCCGACCAGGTACCCGAGCACATTGCTGATGGCTATGGGCTGGCATTTACTGCGGACCCATTTGGGGGTGAGCATGATGGGCAGACGGTCCACCAGATACCGCAGGATCTCAAAAGACGCGCTCCCGGCCCCCAGAATCATGGCCGCCCGGAGCCAGGTCACGGGTACCTCTCCCTGCATGAGGATCTCCCCCACCTCCATGCGGGATTTGAGGTGCTCGCTCAGATCCTTGTCCGGATTTCCCAGACCGCCCAGATAGACGATCTGCTCGAGCCCGGCCTCTACCGAGGCCGCAACCATGTTCTCGGCTGCGGTACGGTCGGTTGCGGAATAATCCCCTACCCCCGCCTGCATGGCATGGACCAGATAAAAGGCCGCCCGGCATCCGGTAACAGCCCGACCAAGAGAATCCCGATCCATGACATCCACGGAAACAATCTCCAGATGCGGATGACGCCCATAAGGCCTGCAGGCCAGTTTGGAAGCTGAACGCGCCCCGGCCCGGACATGGTATCCCCGGTCCAGGAGCATGGGCACCAGCCGGCCGCCCACATACCCGGTGGCACCGAGAACAAGAATAGGTTTGTGCGTGATGGTCATGAATTCTCCCCTCTCTCAAAAAAATAAAAACGATGGGGCACTCTTTGATCAATGAACAACGGTCATGATCGTGAGCGCCTGCCTGGGAACGCCGAGCGTCTGCTCGGCATTGAATATGAACAGGGTTGCCGGGCAGGTGATACGGGATTAAGGCCTGGTATCATCCCCCAAATGCCGACCAGACGGTCGGCGTTCCCAGGAAAAGCACCATCCTGAATTCGGATTGCCGTACGGAATTTTTCAGCCCACTCAAATTTCTTAAATCTCTAAAATTTCTACAATCTTGCCCCACCCGATTCCCCTCACACATGATTCAGCAG
>NZ_JBUDSQ010000108.1:0-6292 GCF_054921335.1 Desulfoplanes sp.
CGTATGTTTTTACTTAAAACCTAAAACGTAACACCTAAAACCAAACCACGGAGATTGGAATGATAAAGGAATATGACGGTGAATTGCAGTACAAGATTGCGGATCTGGCCCTGGCCGAGTGGGGGCGCAAGGAGATGGATCTGTCCCAGAAGGAGATGCCCGGGCTCATGGCCATTCGGGAGAAGTATGGCAAGGACAAACCCCTGACCGGATTCAAGGTCACCGGCAGCCTGCACATGACCATCCAGACGGCAATGCTCATCGAGACCCTGCACGAACTGGGGGCCGATATCCGGTGGGCATCGTGTAATATTTTTTCGACCCAGGACCATGCGGCCGCTGCCGTGGCCGAGGAGGGGCTGGCCAAGGTTTTTGCCTGGAAGGGCGAGTCGTTGGAAGATTATTGGTGGTGCACGGAACAGGCACTGACCTGGCCCGACGGGTCCGGCCCCCATCTCATCGTGGATGACGGCGGGGATGCCACGTTGCTCATCCATCAGGGCGTCAAGGTGGAGAAGGATCCTTCCCTTGCGGACAAGACCTATGATGTCAAAGAATTCCGGATCATCATGGATCGTCTGGCCCACAGCCTGGAGACCGATCCGGGGAAGTGGACCCGTATTGCCGAGGAAATCCGCGGGGTGTCCGAGGAGACCACCACCGGGGTACACCGCCTCTATCATATGGAAAAGAGCGGCGAACTTCTCTTCCCTGCTTACAATGTCAACGATTCCGTGACCAAGTCCAAGTTTGACAACCTCTACGGCTGCCGTGAATCCCTGGCCGACGGGATCAAGCGGGCAACCGATGTTATGGTCGCCGGGAAAATTACGGTTGTCTGCGGATACGGTGATGTGGGCAAGGGGTGCGCCCAGGCCATGCGCGGACTCGGTTCCCGGGTGCTCATCATTGAGATCGATCCCATCTGCGCGTTGCAGGCATCCATGGAAGGGTACGAGGTGCTGACCATGAACGAGGCCGCGTCCATGGGTGATATTTTTGTCACGGCCACGGGGAACTATCATGTCATCACCGGCGAGCACATGGAGATGATGAAGGACGAGGCCATTGTTTGCAATATTGGCCATTTCGATAGTGAGATCGAGATGAGCTATCTCGAGGACAGTGGCGTATGTACCAAACAGGAGATCAAGCCCCAGGTGGACAAGTGGACCCTCAAGTCAGGCCGAACGATCATTGTTCTGGCCGAGGGACGGCTGGTCAATCTTGGCTGCGCCACAGGCCACCCCAGCTTTGTCATGAGCAATAGCTTCACCAACCAGGTCCTGGCCCAGCTCGATCTGGCAGCTAACCGCTACGAGCCTACGGTCATGGTCCTGCCCAAGGTCCTGGACGAGGAGGTGGCTCGGCTGCATCTGGGCCGCCTAGGGGTCAAGCTGGACACCCTGACAAAGGAACAGGCCGATTACATCGGAGTTCCCGTGGAAGGGCCGTACAAGCCGGAATATTATAGGTATTAAAAAGGCGGTGTTAGGTTTTATGTTTCAGGTGAATAAAACTGCTGTGTTAGGTTTTATGTTTTAGGTAACTGCAACTGCATGGAATCGGTGTTTCTCATGATATAAGAGCAAGGGGTAACAGCATTTCCGTAGGGGCAGGCCCCTACGGGAGATTTTCTGATAAAGGTGAATAATTACCCTTTTTTCATATGTTTCGTGTACGCTAAACAGCAGAATTGTTGCGCGGGCAAACAAACCTAAAACATAAAACCTAACACGTAAAACCGTTTTTCCCATGATCAAACAAAGAAAAAAACCGAAACGTTCCCTGTTTAAGGGTATTCAGGCCTTTTTCAAGGCCAATCTTATTGCGGGATTACTTTTCCTGACTCCGTTGGTGGCCACGTTTTTCTTTTTACGTATGCTCATCCAGTGGATGGATAGAATCCTACTCGTCATCCCCAAGGGGTATCGGCCCGAAGATGTGATCCCGTTTCCCGTCCCCGGGCTTGGGTTGATCATTATCGTCCTGCTCCTGCTCGTCACCGGTATCCTGGTGCGCAATTATCTGGGGCGGCGTTTGGTGGCCATGTGGGATTACATCGTTTCGCGTATTCCCCTGGTGAACAAATTTTACGTCTCGGTCCAGCAGCTCGTGGAAACGGTCGCCAATGGGGGGACCAAGGATTTCAAACGGGTCGTTCTGGTAGAATTTCCCAGGACAGGCGTATACTCCCTGGCCTATGTGACCGGGGTGGCCGTGGGCGAGTTGCAGGAAAAGACGAATAAAAAGGTCATCAATCTGTACGTTCCGACCACCCCCAATCCCACATCCGGCTATTATCTTATTGTTGCCGAGGATGAGGTCATCGAGCTGGACATGAGTGTCGAGGATTCGTTCAAACTGCTCATCTCCGGGGGGATCATCAATCCGGACAATTCTAACCATAATAACTCAAAAAATCCTAAAGGCCGTCGTGCCAGAAACAAGCGAGGGTAGAACAACCATGATCATGACTACAGACCGCTATCTGTTCACATCCGAATCCGTCACCGAAGGCCATCCGGACAAGGTCGCCGACCAGATCTCCGATGCCATACTGGATTGTCTTCTGGATCAGGACGCCCATGCCCGGGTTGCCTGCGAAACCCTGGTCACCACCGGAATGGCCTTTATCGCCGGAGAGATCAGCACAAATGCCTATGCGGATTTCCCGGCCATTGTTCGGGATACCATCCGGGAGATCGGATACACCGGTTCGGACATGGGATTTGATGCCGACACCTGTGCTGTGGTTTCGTCCGTGGACAAGCAGTCCTCTGATATCGCCCAGGGGGTGGACCGCAAGGCCCCAGAAGAGCAGGGGGCCGGTGACCAGGGGATGATGTTCGGGTTCGCCACCAAGGAGACCAAGACGCTCATGCCCGCGCCCATCTACTATGCGCACAAGCTGTCCAGAAGACTTTCCTACGTCCGTAAGAACAACATTCTCGACTTCCTCCGTCCCGACGGAAAAACCCAGGTTTCCGTGGAATATGCCGGGGGCAAACCCGTGCATATCGACAATGTTGTCGTGGCCTGCCAGCACAACGAGAATATCGCCTATGCCGACCTGGCCGATGCCGTGCGCGGAGAGGTCATCCTCAAGAGTATGCCCGAGGAACTGATGGACAGTGATACCCGGATATTTATCAATACCACCGGTCGTTTCGTCACGGGCGGGCCTGTTGCCGATTGCGGTCTGACCGGCCGGAAGATCATCCAGGATACTTACGGGGGCATGGGTAACCACGGTGGGGGCGCCTTTTCCGGCAAGGATCCCTCCAAGGTGGACCGGTCCGGGGCATATATGGCCCGGTATATCGCCAAGAACGTCGTCGCGGCGGGTCTTGCCCCGACCTGCGAAGTCCAGATCGCTTATGCCATCGGCGTTGCCGAACCCGTGTCCGTTCTGGTGACCTCCGGTGGTCAGGGCGAGGTCCCGGACGAGGTCCTGAGCAAGGCCGTGCGCGAGGTTTTTGACCTGCGTCCGTACCACATCGTCAAACAGCTCGACCTGCTCCGTCCCATCTACAAAAACTCCGCCTGCTACGGCCACTTCGGTCGTGAACGGGTCGAATTCTCTTGGGAAAAGACCGACCGGATCGATGATCTGAGAACCGCAGTGAAGCTGTAGAGCTGCAAGAGAAGCTGTAGATTGTGACGCCCCGCTCGTCTGTAATGATGGGTGGGGCGTGTTTTTTGGGGGGAGGATGAGCCGGCCAACCTTGTTGGCCGGGGGTGGGAGTGGTGATACGTTTTTTCCGCCTCCGGTCTCTCCTCTATGGAACCGACAACCGTTTTTTTTTCTTGACACCAGTTCCTTGTGTGCTATCCGTTTTTCGACTCGAGTTTGAATCCTCTAACAAAGATTGGATTTCACATGGTGCCCGCACCCAAGAACGCATCGAACGATCGGCCGCTTACCCCGGCCATGGAAGATTATCTGGAGGCCATTTACGAAATCGGCCTCGACAAAAAGATTGTCCGGGTCAAGGATATCGCTGCCAAGATAGACGTAAAGATGCCCACCGTGACCAGCATGCTTAAAAATCTTGGTGGACGGGGGTATATCAATTACGAAAAATACGGGTACGTCGATCTGACCGTAAAGGGCGAAACCGTTGGCCGGGAGATCTGTCGCAAACACGGGGTCCTCTACCGGTTTCTCAAGGATATCCTGAACGTCGATCCCAAAACCGCGGACGAAGAGGCCTGCAAGATGGAACATACCCTGGGCAGTCCCACCCTGGACAGCCTGATCAAGTTCATGGAGTTCATCCAGGCCTGTCCCCGTACCGGGACGAGTTGGCTGGAGCATTTCCAGGAGTTCCGGAAGCATGGACGCACTCCTGAAAAATGTGAGGAACGTACCCAGGATTTTACCATTGAGTTCAAGGAACGTGTCGATTCCCTGCGGGGGGACAAGGGCGCATGCACGAACGATGATGAGTCTGGTCTGATTTGACGCTATGTGCGCATAACTCGCCGGCAAGCGAGGCTTTTTCCTGATTTTGGGCGCGGTTTGGCGTTTGGGGTACGGGCGGGGGACGTCCATATTGTCAATCGGTGGGGGAGGCGAGCTCCGAACATCCCGTCATGCAAAGGTTTTTGGATCCAAAGATGGGCCTGGTGTTGTGGGGGGCTGGGAAGGTGTATGTTGTTGTAAGGGAGATATTTTTTTGTTGTAAAAGTTAGATGAGCAAAAATTAGAGAGGGGATGTGAACGCTGTGCGAAATGAAAAAGAAAATTTGATCGACATTGTCAGGACCAATATCAAGGAACTCCAAGAAGGTATGGATCGGCATTGCGCGCTGCTTGACGCCATCGTGACCGAAAAGCCTCTGGGCGGGGACCATATCGATAATCTCGTGGCCCAGTGTCCTGCACGGCATAGAGAGGAACAGCTTGTCACGGCCATCCGCGCGGCCATCGACGTGCTTGAGGAAAGCCGGAAATC
This sequence comes from Desulfoplanes sp., assembly GCF_054921335.1. Taxonomy (NCBI): domain Bacteria; kingdom Pseudomonadati; phylum Thermodesulfobacteriota; class Desulfovibrionia; order Desulfovibrionales; family Desulfoplanaceae; genus Desulfoplanes; species Desulfoplanes sp. Next base: position 4,962 of record NZ_JBUDSQ010000108.1, read on the forward strand.
CTTCAAGTCCAAGCGGCTGGAGGGACTGCGCAAGGATTTGACGCGGGTTCTGATCGATCTAGGATAATGGTCATGCAAGGGGAGAATATATGAACGCCGTTATGGAGGGGATGGGCCTGGTTCCCCAGGTTCCCGAACCATGTTCGATCCCGGGGCGACTTCGCGTCTGGGAGATCGAAGCATTTTTCAAGTGTCAGCTCGTGGGAACCTGTTTGAGCCGGCCGGATCAGCGGAGGATTTTGCGTCGATCCGGTGTCGAAGTGAACGGATTGAGCGCCTTTGAGGTCCACGAACTGCTGGTGGCCTCCACGGACAAGAAGTCTCCGGTGTCCGAACGGATCGACGCCCGATTGGCCGGAAAATATGCAAAAGAGTCGGAGCATCTCTTTGGTATGGGGGTCGGGGAGTTCATGGAGCGCTGGCGTTCCTCCTTTGCTCAGGGGACCTGGGAGAAGATCTTCTGGGCCGTGGTCAGCCGTCCGGTCCTCCCGTACTCCTTTCGACGCGAGGTGTTCGGCAGTGTACACATGGCCATGCACTGGAGCTGTGAGCAGAGCGCCTGTCTGAAAAAGAGACTGGCCGATCAGGAAATGCGGGTGCGGGGGATGCAGGAGAAGGTCTCTTCTCAGGCGGCGGTCATGCGTAAGATCAAGGCCGAGAACGGATCCTTGCGCAAGCAGAACGCACGTTCGAAAGAAACCATCGTCTATTACCGGGGTGAGCAGGAGCGTTTGCACCTTGCTTTGACCCAGGCCGAGCAGGCTCCTAATGCGTGTGGTCAGGATGGGTGGAAAAGGCTCGAAGAACAGATCGCGAGTCTTACCCGGGCCCTGCAGGAAGAAAGAGAGAAGAACGAAACCCTTGTGCTGGAAAACGGGGAGTTGCTGGATGAACTGGATAAGCAGCTCGAACTCAACGAGCAATTCCAGTACGATGCCCGGGAGATCATGGATCGTCTCGCCTGTCTAGGGCCGTGCGATGCGTCCTGTCCCTCCTTTGATTTATGCAAGAAACGTATCTTGCTTGTGGGCGGGGTGACCAAGATCAAGACCCTGTACCGTCAGCTCGTCGAGAAAGGGGGCGGTGTATTCGAGTACCACGACGGGTACATGACCAAGGGGGCCAAGGATCTGGAACGCCGACTCAAACAGGCCGACATGGTCCTGTGTCCGGTCACCTGCAACAGTCATGGGGCCTGTTCCATGGTCAAGAAGCTGGGCAAGAAGTACAACAAGCCCGTGCACATGATGGCCAGCTCGAGTCTGAGCGCCCTTTCCCAGGTCATCCGCGGGGAAGAGCGGGCCGACATGGTCCTCAATTGAAGCAAAGGA
>NZ_JBUDSQ010000109.1:0-6243 GCF_054921335.1 Desulfoplanes sp.
CTTTTTACAGCCCGGTGGGGCGTTCAAGTTCCCGGCCTTCGCCGGGATGACGGTGGTCAGAATGCCAGCAACTTGAAAAAAATCTCTTTTTACAAGACAGGTAGGTCATCAGAAAAGATCCATACGCAGGTTGCCCATGACATAGTGCAATCGGTACGCGGCCCGATAGGTCTCGATACGTGCGGCCACGGCCTGGCTGGTGGCGTTGATGAAGTTTGTCTCCCCGTCCAGTACGTCGAGCAGGGAACGTGTCCCGAGTGTGCGCTCCTTACGGGCCAGGTTGAGGAATGCTTCGACAATGACTACCTGGTTTTCCAGATACTTGTGATTTTCCCGGGAGATGAGCAGATTCTGCCAGGCATTGGCGACCTGCTCTTCAACGAGATCTCTGGTGTTCCGTTCCATGTTCTTCAGACGCAGGATCGCGGAACGACCCGCTCGGACGGCGGCCATGTCCGATCCACCGTTGAAAAGATTGTACTTGAATTCAACCCCGGCCCGACCCTCACGGCGGATGCCGCTCGCGCCGTCGTCGTTCTCGCGTCTTTTCCCTTCCAGGACAACATTGAGTGTCGGATAATAGGCTGCTTTGCGCACGGTGAGGTCGTGTTCGGTTGCCTGGACATGGTGCTTGGCGATGAGGATGTTCGGGTTGGCGACCAATGCCTTTTGCGTGGCCTCTCCAATCGTCATGGGGATTTTGGCGAAGGCCTTGGGAGGCAGGGTGAACCCGGCGATTTCTTCATCCGTGAGAGTGCGTTTGAAAACCGCCCTGAACCGGTTTTGGGCCAGGAGGAGCTCTCCCCGTGCCGTGACCAGACGCGCTCTGGCCCCTGCCAGTTGGGATTTGATCTGCAGGACGTCCGATGAAAGACCTGCTCCCTTTTCCACCAGGGTCTCTTCCATGCCGGTCTGCTTGGTGATGTTCTCCTCGGAACGGATGGCGTATTTGAGTTGTTCCCTGGCCTTGACGACCTGCAAGAAGGCATCGATCCCGTCGAGCAGGACATCCTGCCGGGCCTGTTCAAGCTCGGTCCTCGCTCGTTCTGCCTCTTCATTTGCCCGGTCTATCCTCCCCGATGTTCTACCGAAATCGGTCACAAGCTGACTCCCCCGAAGGGTCTGGACGTTGCGTAGCTCGGAGGTGTCCGAGTGGTCTGTCCTGCGGATGTCTTCCTGCCCGGCTTCGGAGAGAAGATCCACCGAGGGATACCAGCCGCCCCGGGCTTGTTCGCGTGCTGACAAGGCGGCATCACGGTTGGCCTCTGCGGCCTTGATCAGTTCATGGTGATTCATGAGTTCGGGAAGAATGTGCCGCAGACCCTGGGCTTGGACGAGCCCGTGCAGGCAAAACAACACGATCATGGAGGCGAGGAGAATCTTTTTCATCGGGGCACCATGGCTAAGGGGGAAAGAGAACAGCGTCCGGTCACAATATCGTGGAACCGACATGGATAAAACGCCGGGGATAGCTTTGAGGATCTATCTCCTTGAAACATTGCAGTATTTTTTGAAAATTTTTTAGAGGCGTCAACGTGTATGACATTTTTTTTCAAGTCATACACATTCCATTGCACAGCTGAACATTTTCTTCAAGAGATTTACGTACAGCAAGAAGGTAAGGAAGGGGGGCGGAAGGGCACAAAAAAGCCGAAGGCACAAACTTGTGCCTTCGGCTTTTTTGTGAATGGATGCGGCGCCATTAAAAATCCAGGGTCGATTGCCAGGCCTTGGCAAGGGATCCGACACGGCTGGTGAAAAGGGATTTGCCATCCCTGAAAAAGGAGAGTTCCCTGTCCGGTACGGTTTGGCCGATCCAGGCCATGGATTGTCCGGAGAAACAACGTTCGAACCGCGTCCGGTGTTCGGGTTTGACCGTGACCAAGAAACGGCTGGCCGACTCGCTGTATAGGAGTTCTTCCGGAGACAGGAACGTGCCCTGGAAGGGCACCCGATCCAGATCTATCTGGGCCCCGATGCGTCCCCCTATGGCCATTTCGGCAGCGGCCACGCCCAGCCCGCCGTCCGAGAGGTCGTGGCAGGAGGTGACATACCCATTCCTGACGGCCTCGAACATGGCCAGATAGCGGTTTCTCGCGGAAATCAGATCCACCTGGGGAACCTGGCCGCCCTTGATGCCCAGCTCGGAGCAGAATTCACTGCCGCCGAGTTCGGCGCGGGTCAGCCCGAGGATGTAAATGAGTTCGTCCGGTGCCTTGAAATCCGACGTCTGGCATTTCTCGATGTCCGGAATGACCCCCATGACCGAGAAAAGGACCGTGGGGGGGATGGAGATTTTGGTCGTTCCGGCCGTGTAGTCGTTCTTCATGGAGTCCTTGCCCGAGATGCAGGGCACCCCGTAGCCTATGCAGAAATGGGCCAACGCCTGGTTGGCCCGGACCAGTTGGGCCAGCTTGTATTCCCCGTCCGGGGTTTTTTCCGACTGGACCGGATCGCACCAGCAGAAGTTGTCGATCCCGGCCATGTGCCGGATGTCCCCGCCCACGGCCACGGCGTTTCGGATGGCCTCGTCGATGCAGTTGGCCATCATCCAGTATGTGTCCAGGTCGCTGTATTTGGGGCAGATGCCGTTACTGATGACCAACCCCTGGTTGGAACCGAGCACGGGCCGGACCACCCCCGCGTCACCGGGACCGTCCAGTTCGTCCCCGACCAGGGGTTTGATCACGCTGCCGCCCTGGACCTCGTGGTCGTACTGGCGGATGACGTATTCTTTGGAACAGATATTGGGTCGGGCAAGCATGCGTCCCAGAAATTCGGCCCCGTCGCCTACCGAGGCGGGATCGACGGTAACGGAAACAGGCAACTCCGGGCGTTTCCACACGGCCGAAAGCTCCATGCGTGGAGCCCCGTCGTGCAGGAAGTCCATATCCATATAGCAGATGGTCCTCTCCCCATACCGGACGTGGAACACGCCGGAATCCTGGAATTCACCAAGAGCCGTGGCCTCCACATCCATCTCCTTGGCCAGGGAGAGAAATGTTTCCAGGTTTTCCGGGGGAACGGCCAGGGTCATCCGTTCCTGGGCCTCGGAAATGAGGATCTCCCAGGGGTCCAGCCCATCGTATTTGAGGGGGGCGAGTTGGAGATCCATGTTACAGCCGCCGCATTCCTGGGCCATTTCGCCCACGGAAGAACTGAGCCCCCCGGCCCCATTGTCGGTGATGGCGTTGTACAGACCAAGGTCCCTGGCCCGCATGAGAAAATCGTACATCTTGCGCTGGGTGATGGGGTCGCCGATCTGCACGGCCGTGGCCGGTGACCCCTCGTGGAGTTCTTCCGAGGAGAAGGTCGCTCCGTGGATGCCGTCCTTGCCGATGCGTCCGCCGGTCATGACGATTTTGTCCCCGGGGAGGGCCTTTTTGTCTTCGCTGGGATGCCCCTTGACCTCCTTGGGCATGGTCCCGATGGTCCCGCAAAAAACCAGGGGTTTGCCCAGGTACCGTTCGTCAAAGAGGATCGCCCCGTTGACCGTGGGAATGCCGGATTTGTTCCCCCCATGTTCCACGCCCTCGCGCACCCCCTCCAGAACCCGTCTGGGATGGAGCAGTCTGGGGGGGATTTCCTTGTCATAAAAGGGCGATGCGAAGCAGAATACGTCCGTGTTGCACAGCAGGTTCGCGCCCATGCCCGTGCCCATTGGATCGCGGTTCACGCCAACGATACCGGTGAGGGCCCCGCCGTAGGGGTCCAGGGCCGAGGGACTGTTGTGGGTCTCCACCTTGATGCACACATTGGTCGAGTCGTCGAACCGGACCACCCCGGCATTGTCCTTGAAAACGGACAGACAGAAATCGGCTGTACCCATGCGCTCGCGCAGTGTCTTGGTGCTCCCCTGGACAAAGGTCTTGTATAGGCTGGTTATGGTCGTGCGTTTGCCCGTTTCCGTGTCCGTATAATCGATGGTCGCGTTGAAGATCTTGTGTTTGCAGTGTTCCGACCAGGTCTGGGCCAAACACTCCAGCTCCGCGTCCGTGGGATTGGCCGGCAACCCCTGCTGTTTGCGTTCCTCGATGGTCTGGGCCTTGGTGAAATGGGCCTTGAGGAGGCGCATCTCCTTGAGGCTCAGGGCCAGGGTTCTGGACCGGCTCAATTCCATGAGGCCCTCATCATTGCAATCGGCCAGGGGGATGGTTTCCACCCTGTCGGAGGCCTGCCCGGTGACCCTAGCGGCCTGGGCCGGAAAGCCGGGGTCTTTCGTCCATTCTTGATGGGAAGCGATCTGGAACCGCTGAATAAGTTCGTTGGCCAGTAAATCTTTGGCGATATGCAGGATCCCATCCCTATCGAGGTCTCCTGTGAGCATGTATTGGGTGGCCGTGTACACGGCAATGGAATCGCAACGGTTTTCGGGTATCCCGAGGGCGGTAACGAGACTTTCCTTGGCGGTTCTGCCCTCGTTGTCCGTGACTCCGGGGCGGAAACCCACTTCGATGACCCAGTCGAAATCGTCGGCCAGGGGGCGCAGGGACGGAACATGGAGGACTGGATCGTGCAATGCCGCTATTGCAACGACACGTTCGACTTCCTCTTGGTCCAGTCCGGTGACCGTGTAGACCTTGAGCATCCGGACACGGTCGATGGACATGTTCAGTTCGTTGCGTATTTTCCGGGCGATGTTTTCGCCCTGCACGTCGCGTATGGACGTTTGGAGACCTATTTCAATCCGTGTAAGCATAGAAGAAAACTCCCTTGTGGGGCCTCGTCTGAAAAAGGCCCCGTGGACAGCGGTGTATGGAATCCGGTGAAGCCGACAGGGAAGGTTCAATCGGCGAAGACAATGGCATTTCCCCCATGGGTTTTTGCGGAGTAACTCGCCTTGTCCGCGCGCAGGAGGAATTTTTCCGGTGTTTCTTGTTGGTTGAAAAGGGCTAAACCCATACTCAGGAATATGTCCTTTCCGAAATACTTGTTGAAATTTTTCTTGATCCGGACCGCCAGATTCTCGAGTGCACCGGGGGTGATCTCGGTAGCCACGACGACAAACTCGTCCCCCCCATATCGACAGGGCGTGTCCATGCCCTGCCTTGTGTTTTGTTTGAGTATCGCGCCGATGGTGGTCAGGACCTTGTCTCCCGCCTGGTGTCCATACTTATCGTTGAACCCCTTGAAATTGTCCACGTCAAAAAAGATCAATCCCAGAGAGCGTCCGGTCCGTACGCATTTTTTTGTCTCTTCGGCCAGGGCGATGTTGAATTGGTACCGGTTGAACACCCTGGTCAGGCTGTCATAGGTGGCTTGGTGCCTGAGCTGTTTTTCCAGCCGGCGGATTTGGGAAACGTCCCGGCCGACAATCAGGTATTGCTGGGGGGAGCGGGACAACTCGGAGATGACCATCTCAAAAGTCCGTTTGGTCGACCTGCCGTCCCAATCCATGGAGATTTCAATGGGAGAAGGGGCATGACCCAGTATGGAGGGTTCCCATGAAATGCCCGCATTGCTGTCTGGTGTGGCTATATGGAAAAAATTTTTGCCCCGCCAGGAAGAAGAGCCGTTGGGCGAGACATAGGAAATTTTTCCCGAGCTATCGAGGGTCATGACGATGTCCTGCATGGACGCGACGAGATTGTGCAGAAAGGTCCGTTGTTTGAGGATGTCGAATTCGATGCTCCTGACCCTGGATATGTCCTCGACAAGAGCGATATGTTCGATCCCGCTTTCTTCGACCTGTCGGGTGATCGTGAAATATATACACGACTCCCCGGTTGTCGGTTCGACCCCCAGGGGACAAAAAATGCGCGAAAAATCATCCGATTTTTTTCCTGCCAGGTACCGATCCAGATCGGGATCCTTGGGATAGCCGAAACCCTCGGCCAGGGCCGCTGAGAAATGTTTACCCGGCAGTTTTTCCGGTACCGGATAGATCGACTGGAAATGGGTGTTCGGCTGGAGGATGTATCCGTCCCTGTCCAGCCGGACGACACCGATGGGGATGGTGTCCAGAGTCCGGGCCTTGGATTCCATGCGGGCGTGGTCCTGGAGATACAGGGCATAATTTTGGCCCACAAAACGGAAGTAAAGGTCGAGGTCCTTGTCCTTGCCCAAGCTGCTGTCCTTCTTGGCCAGTCTGAACGCACCGATTTTCCGGCCTTCGTCCCATATGTCGATGATCGGTCCCCGGTGTTCCCATGGGAAGGGGGTGTTTGCTGGAATCTCTCTGCAACGATCGTTTGCGCGGATATTGTGGAAAAAGGTCCAGTTGCTTGAAAACGGGGAGATAAG
>NZ_JBUDSQ010000110.1:0-6003 GCF_054921335.1 Desulfoplanes sp.
GGGCAAGAAAGAAGAGAGCGTCGGCGTCGAAAAGGGTTTTGGGATGGGGGGCCTGCAGGTAGGTTGCAAGAAACTCAAGGGCACCCGGGGTCCTTCCCAGCCCCGGTCCAAGTACGACCGCATGGAATCTGGAAAGGTGGTCCGCAAGATCCTTGGCGCATGATCCATCCCAGGAATCGTTATCTCCCAAGGGAAGGCTCATGATATCCGGCCAGCCGTTTTTGATTTCGTGGACCAGATCTTTGGGGCTTCCGATGGTTACCAGCCCGGCCCCGCTTCGCATGGCGCCGACAGCACTCAAGAGCGGGGCGCCGGTATATGGAGCGGAGCCACCCAGGATAAGGACATGGCCCGCCTCTCCCTTGTGCATGGTCGGGCGGGGGAGGGGGAGGTGTCGGATGATTTTTTGTGTCAAGGCTGCATGGGTGGCGGGTGACTGGTGTTTGATGATCTTGGGCACACCTATTTTCTTGACCGCGAGTTCTCCGATGTAATCCCGCGAGGGGGGGAGGAAGAGACCCAGCTTGGCCGCCTCAAAGGTGACCGTTGCATTTGCGCGTACGGCGAGGGGGGAGGGCATTCCGGACGTTCCGTTTATCCCGGAAGGAATGTCCAGGGAAAGGACAAAGCTGTTCTTGCCCAGTTTGTTGATCGCCTTGATCCATCGCTGGTAGTTTTCTCTGAGGGGACCATGGAAACCGGTGCCCAAAAGGCCATCGATGACGATGTCTATCTTTTTTAAAAAATCCAAATGGTAATCAGGGAGATACAAACACGGAATATCCAGCCTGAGGGCCAGATCCATATGGTAAGCGCTGTCCCCGGAATACTTCTCCCGGTCCTTGGTGTGCAGTATCATCACCTTGACGTCGTGGTTCCACAATTGTCTGGCCAGGGCAAAGGCATCCCCTCCGTTGTTGCCCGAACCGGCAAAGACCACGGCGCTCCGTCCTTCAAGTGTCCCAAATTGGCGGGTGAGGACATGATAGGCTTCCCTGCTTGCGTTTTCCATGAGTATGGCCCCGGAGGGTCCATACTTTTCCATGCAAACGTGGTCCCAATGGGCCATCTCTTCCGGGGTCGGAAGGGGAGCGTACATGGACAGCAAATCTTTTTGGGTCTCCGGGTCGGGAGATGAACACGCGTTTGTCATTTTTCCTCCAAAATGACCATGGCTGAAGCGATGTCACGGCCATGCGTTATACTGAGATGGATGCCATGGACATGAAGCTGAGTGCTGCGTTGTAATGCAGGGCCGTTCAAGACAATGGTCGGCTGGCCCGATCCAAGGGAGAGGACATCGATATGTTTGAATGCGATCCCTTGGGAGAATCCAGTGCCCAATGCCTTGACACATGCCTCTTTGGCCGCAAAACGTCCCGCGACATAGGCGGTTGGACGGTGGGGAACATGTTGCCGCTCTTGGCGGGTAAGGATCTTGTCCAAAAATCTGTCCCCAAAACGGTCCAGACTCCGCTTGATGCGGTCAAGTTCGACAACGTCGATTCCAGTCCCTATTATCACCGGGATATCCTCACAGATGATTGTCTATCCGATCCACTACGATCCAGTATACAAAACCTTTATCTCTTGGGGTGTATACTACATGAAAGTCAACCCATGGGAAAAGAATCACGAATTGGGAGCAGGGCGGTCATGGGTTCTGGTCCGGACTGGCGAAAAAGGCGGGAGATTTTTGTATAATATTTTATAATTAATTGTTTTTTTAAGATAGAGTGTTTTTTGCACCGATTTCATCTGTTCTTTTCTGGTCCTTCAAACATCTCCCTCCCCCGCCAAACCACTGGCTTGACCGTTGTTGACGATTTCGTCATCTGTGATCCGACCATAGAGGACGGTCCTCTCTCCAGCTGACGTGCAGAGCTGTTTGCCCTATTTTTTCGAGCCCTGTAAATCGGGAGAAAAACCAATGCAAACCCGCCCCGGACCGATAATCCGTCAATTATTCGTAGTACAATCTGTCAAACCAAGGAGTGCTCAATGAATGGACCGGTACTGGCTTTTTTGTTTATCTGTCTGGTTATCGTCGTACTGATCGTGTTTGTCCGTCCGAGGATGAAACCGCGGGGCAAGCTGGCCCTGCCAAAGAGCGTGGGGCTGGATGCGAGCATCGAGGATCTCAAAGAGGACCATCAGAAATACGACCTCTACTATTGCGGCCGCAAGGCCGCTCCTTCGGCCCTTTTGTTCGTGCCCAAAGATGGTGCGATCCGGTGGGTTCTGTCCGACAGGAAACCCGGCGGGTGGAGGATCATTACCGACGAAGCCCTGTTCACCGATCTTTTCGCACGTATCAACGATACGGACACGGGTGTCGTCAATCAACTGAAGGTGGCCCTTCCCCCCGGGGATATCCAGGGCAGAACGCAGGATCTTTGCCTCATCTATACTGCCGGTTCAACGACATCCTACCGACAGGGCGAGGATGGAAATACCTATGTTTTGTCTCCCGTTCCTGAACGGACCAAGCGGGATTTTGACCGTAATAAATAGGCTGTTCCTGCACCCCCGTCATATAGTATATGCCTCGAGCGAGGTTATGGGGGGCGGTGCAGTCTTTGTCGGGTTGGGGTAACGCCTGCATCGGGTTTTACGGGATAAATTCTAGGTAAAGACCGGTCTGTGGTTGGAGCGATTTTTGTCCTATTAAACAAACGGATAGACGAGGTTTTCATGAAATTAGCCGTTCCGAGCACCCGGCCTGATCTTGACGGCGCTGTGGCATCGAGGCTTGGTACCGCCCGTCATCTTTTGGTGATCGAGACCGATGACATGTCCTTTGAGGTTTTGGACGGACCGCCGCGTTCGTCAGGTCCCGGGGCCGGAGTCATGGCGGTATCCCTGGTCGTGAACATGGGGGCGCGGGTCATTCTGGTGGGGCATGTTGCTTCGCATATTGTCGATGCCTTGAAAAAACAGGGGATCGATGTTGTCACTGAGGTCACAGGAACCGTGGCCGATGCCGTGGATGACTATGTCCGTGCCTGTTCCGTGGCAACGGGATCGGAGGAGGATGGGCAAACGGGGGATGGATCCGCATGTAAAGACGTTTTTTCCCGAAAGAACAGGGTGTGGACCGATGCCCTGAAAAAGGGGCTGCGCCAGTTCTATACCTTGCTGCCCCGGCTCGTCGGCGTGGTTCTTGTCCTTGGGCTTATACGCGGGTTCGTGTCTCAGGAGCTTCTCTTTTCCCTGTTTCCGGGCAACATGTTTTTCGACCCCCTGTGGGGCGGAGTTCTGGGAAGTGTCCTGGCCGGTAATGCCGTCAACAGTTATGTGATCGCCAAGGGGCTTCTCGGGGCGGGTGTGGGCCTGTCTGCTGTCACTGCCCTGATGCTCGCATGGGTCGGTGTGGGGGTTGTCCAGTTGCCTGCGGAATCAGCCGCCCTGGGCGCGTGTTTTGCCGTGGTTCGCAATCTTGCCGGATTTGTGATGGCCGTTGTTTTGTCTTTTGTGGTCCTTTTCTTGCCGGGAGGGGGGATATGAATCAGTCTGGGGGACAAACGTCTCCTTGCAAACGTTGCCTGGTGCTTGTTCGCCCCTGGCTCTTTCCCCTTGGCGTCGTGACCCTCTATGCCCTCGGGCTTCTTGTCGCCCCGGACAGGATCATCGTCTCCGCAACGATGTGCGTCTCGATATCCAGGCAGCTGCTGGTGCCCATCTCTTTGGCCCTTGTGGTCATGGTGGTATTCAACCGGTATCTGTCGCCGGCCTTGGTGACCCGGTTCCTGGGGCGCAGTGCCGGACTGAAGGGGCTTGTCTTTTCGTCGCTGGCAGGTGTCCTGTCCATGGGACCAATCTACGCATGGTATCCCCTGTTCAAAAACCTTCGGGACAAGGGCGCCTCAGTCTTCCATGTGGCCAACTTTATAGGATGCAGGGCCATCAAGCCGGTGCTGTTGCCTGTGTTGGTGGCCTATTTTGGTTGGGATTTCACTCTGGTTTTTATGGGAATGAGCCTTGCGGGATCGTTGGCCGTGGCCGGAGTCGTCAGCATGGTCTGTTGGCAAATGGAAAACCATAGATGAGGGTGTAGGGGGTCCGGCCGGGGTCATGTTCCGCAGAAGGTTTGATAGCCCTTGTCCCCATCAAGGGGCGGGTCCTGGTATTGTCGGGTCTGATCCACTTCCGCGTACGGGGAACCGAGAACCCGGAGCAATGCCTGGGCAGGGTCCGGCTTGCCGCTTTGAACACACTCGGCAATCACGGCCTCCACATGATGGTTTCTGGGGATGACTACCGGATTGCATGAGCGCATCCTTTCCTGGATTTCCAACGCATTGATCTGTTTCTTGCCGAGCCGTTTTCGCCATGCTTCCACCCATCCGGCAAGCTCATCATCCATGCGTGTTGCCGCGCTCTGGTCCGTCAATGATTCGGTCAGCAGGTCAAAGGTGATGGTGTAATCCAATCGATTGTGTTCAAGCCGGTTCAAGAGGGTATGGATGAGTTTGGCGTCATTCTGTTCGAGGGTTCTCAGTCCGATTTTTTTGCCCATCATGGTCATGTAGGCCTGGTCGAAGCGTTCCATGAAGGTCCCAAGAAGAGGCCGTACTTGATTGGCAGCCTTTTCCGCATCCTCATGGATGAGGGGGAGCAGACATTCGGCGAATCGGATCAGGTTCCATTGGGCGACTGCGGATTGGTTGCCAAAGGCGTACCTGCCTGTCACGTCGATGGAACTGTACACCGTCTCCGGATCATAGATGCCCAGCATGGCACAGGGACCATAGTCGATGGTCTCTCCGGACAGGGTCGAGTTGTCCGTATTCATGACCCCGTGGATGAACCCGACCCGCATCCATTCCACCACGAGGCGGATCTGGCGTTCCATGAGTCGTTCGAAAAGGGTGAGGTAGCGGTTGTCTCCCCGGTTGAGTAGCTCAGGATAGTGGCGCTCCATGGTGTAGGTGCACAGGGTCTCGAGGGATCGGATGTCTCCCTTGGCCGCAAAGTATTGGAACGTGCCGATACGGATATGGCTCGATGCGACCCTGGTCACAACGGCACCGGGTAAAAGGGTCTCGCGCATAACCGGTTCTCCCGTGGTGACGACACCCAGACATCGTGTTGTGGGGACCCCCAGGGCATGCATGGCCTCGCTCATGATGAATTCCCGAATGGCCGGTCCCAGGGCGCACCGCCCGTCACCGCCTCTGGAAAAGGGGGTGCGGCCGGACCCCTTGAGCTGGATGTCCCATTGTCTGCCGGATCGGTCGGTGATCTCCCCGAGAAGATGGGCCCGGCCGTCACCCAGGCGGGGAACAAAGTTGCCGAACTGGTGGCCGGCGTATGCCGTGGCAATGGGCTGAGAACCTGGAAGAAGGCGGTTGCCCGAGAAGACCCGGGCCAGGGATGGCGGATCGTTTTGCAGGTCGTCCGGGATCAGCAGGTCGTCGGCCAGGGCGTGATTCCATAGGAAGGGCTGGGGATCGCGTACCGGTACAGGGTGGATTTTTTCGTGGAACTGCTCGCCGAGGTCGGCGTAAGAATTGGAGAGTTTCATGGGGTCTCCGGTGTTGGTACGGGTGTTCTGTCGGCGCTCCCCCGGGGGGGGGCTTATCTTCCGATTTTTCCGCATTTTTCCAAAAATCGGGTCACACCCTCTTTACCTTCTTTTTCATACAGATTGATCACATGACTGCCGACCACGGCCACGTCGGTCCTGCCGATGAGCTTTTCCACGTGTTCCGGCGAACTGATGCCGAATCCCGCAGCTATGGGCAGGTCGGTCAGGGAACGGATACGGTTCAGGAATGCGATGCCCTGATCGTCTATGTCTGTGCCCGCGCCGGTGATGCCCACCTTGAGGGTGGAGTAGATGAACCCCTGGGCAATGGCGCAGACTTTTTCGAGGCGTTCTTCGTTTGTCGACGGCGAGGTCACCTGGATGATTTTGAGGCCTGCCTTGTGGGCCAGGCCCATGTGCTCATCGGTTTCTTCGTCAAAGGGGAGATCCGGAATGATGAGCCCCTGAATGCC
>NZ_JBUDSQ010000111.1:0-5983 GCF_054921335.1 Desulfoplanes sp.
TCGAAAGGCCGAGCAGACGCTCGGCGTTCCCAGGAAAAAACTCGTTTGGAAGGCCGGTTGTCGTGCTGATTCAATGATACTTGGCCAGGAAGAGGCAGGCCCCCGGAATCCAACAAGAGTTTTCGTGAATTGCCCCTATATGGCGTGCCGGGGCTGGGTGTGTTGTGATGAATTATCCGGGGGGATATCGGAGGGGAGGCTGCATGAAGGACATCAAAAAAGGGCGGCCCCAAAGCCGCCCTTTTTTCGTGAACTGTCGAGTCCTGAAAAAAACATGTCACATTGGAAATCGAGTTTTTACTTGCAGCCGTCATCCCGGCGCAGGCGGGAGCTTGATGGTCTGGGTCCGGAACACAACGTCGAGATGACCTCAAATCCCTGGAGATCCCGGACCACGTCCGGGATAACGCATGTTTCCAACAGCCTCGATGCTCTCTCGTCTACCCTGACCCCTTAGAATCTCAACCCTTTATCCTTGCACCTTAATCCTTAAATCTTAACCCTTTACCTCCGTCTCTCCGGCCTCCGGCCTCCCTTCCTTTTCTCCCCACAACATAACCGACATCTCGTCAGCTGCATCGGGGTAGCGTTTGCGGGCCTCGCGCAGCCCCAGGTTGTAGGCCTTTTTGTTCATTTCTTGGATCTTGGCGGGCAGGGCTTCTTTCAGACGTCTGCGCACGGCCTGGGCGTTCATGAACGGGAGAAAGTGGGTCAGCGCGCCCAGGGTGATCACGTTGGTCGTCTGGACCACACCGATCTTGTTTTTAGCCAGGTCGGTGAACGGGATGCCCCAAAAAATATTTGATGGGGGCTGGTCCACCAGGGAGGTATCCACCAGGAGTTTCCCCTGGGCCTTGAGGCCCTTGTAGTAGAGATTGCAGGCCTCCTGGCTCAGGGCGACCAGGAGATCCAGCCCCACGGGTTTGGGATAGCTGATGGGCTGGGAGCTCAGGACCACATCGGCCCGGCTGGCTCCGCCCCTGGCCTCGGGGCCGTAGCTCTGGGTCTGGCAGACCTCATACCCGTGATCCAGGGCCAGGGCCTGTCCCATGATCTTGCCCAGGGTGAGTATCCCCTGACCGCCCAGTCCGGAGAGCCGGATTTCAAACCGTACCAGATCGTTTGTATTACTCACCGCGCGCCTCCCTCAGGTTCTTCCGCATTATCCCGTACCGCTCTTCGAGTCCCGGAGTCTGTCTGTCCTGAAAAATGCCGATGGGTATTCGATCCCTGCGTTTTTCAGGCGCAAGATCGTTGTATTTTTCCACCGGGAGGGCCTGTTTTCGATACCATCTGTACATGTCGACCACGGTCTTGAACTTGTTCTTGCGACCGTACTGGGTGTGGCAGGGGGTCATGACCTCAATGAGGTTGAAACCGGGATTGGTCAGCCCCTTGACCAGGAGCTTGTCCAGAAGATGGGCGTGCATGACCGTGCTCCGGGCGACGAAAGGGGCGCCGGCCGCACTGACCAGGTCGATGACATCAAAGGACTGCTCCAGCTGGCCGTAGGGCGTCGTTGCCGAGCGTGTGCCCTCGGGGCTGGTGGGGGATTTCTGCCCCCCGGTCATCCCGTAGATATTGTTGTTCAGGATGAGGGCGGTCAGGCCGATGTTGCGCCGGGCCGCGTGGATGAGATGGTTCCCGCCGATGGCCAGGGCATCGCCGTCACCCATGACCACGATGACCTTGAGATTCGGATTGGCCATCTTGATCCCCGTTGCAAAGGTCAGGGCCCGACCGTGGGTGGTATGGACGGTATTGAAATCCACATACGTGGCCATGCGGCCGGAACACCCGATCCCGGCCACCAGAACGACCTCGTCCTTGGAAAGTCCCAGGCCGTGTACCGAACGGATCAGGGAGCCAAGGACGATCCCGTGGCCGCACCCGGGACAATAGACATGGGGGAATTTTTTGTTATGCCGAAGATACTCGTGAATGATATGCGTTATCTCTGCCATGGTATCCTGCATTGGTAAGATATTTTAGAAATTTTAAAAATTTAAGAGATTTAAGAGATTTTGGAAAATACGGACGGTGATAGGCGCGTGGTTAATTTCTTAAATTTCTGGAATTCTGCAATCTCTTATATTTCTAGAACTCATGTTCTCCAACCGATTCCGGTTATCGGGAATGGCTCCCGAGCACGGTCTTCAAAAGCTCCGACGGGGTGATGATCTGGCCGTCGACCCGGTTGTGGGTGACTACCCGGGTCATGCCATTGTTCACCCGTTTCACCTCGCGAGAAATCTGGCCCATGTTCATCTCCGGAACAATGAGCACCCGACTCTGCCTGGCCACACGTTCCACAATCTGCCGGGGAAAGGGGAACAGGGTTTTGAGCTTGAGCAGGCCGGCCCTGACTCCTTGTTCCCGTGCCAGCTGCACGGCCAGTTCCGCGGACCGGGCAACGCTCCCGTAGGCCACGATGGCGATGTCCGCGTCGTCGCATCCGATCTCGTCCACCATCTGGATATCGTAATAGTGCTGGTCGATCTTGCGGAAGAGGCGATTCATCAGCGCTTCCACTTCATGGGGTTTGGATGTGGGAAAGCCCTGACTGTCGTGGGTCAGCCCGGTGATGTGGAACCGGTAGCCCGTTCCCATGGCAGGCATACATGGAACCCCCTTCATGGTCTCCTCGAAAGGGGTGTACCAGTCAAAGGGCATGGACGGTGCGACCCGTGAAAAGATCTGGAAAGTGGACGGATCGGGCAGGGTGATCTTTTCCCGGGTGTGGGCGGTGACCTCGTCGATGAGCAGGATGACCGGGGTGCGGTATTTTTCCGCAAGATTGAACGCGGTCACGGTCATTTCCAGACATTCCTTCACATTGACGGCCGAAAGCACGATGACCGGATGGTCCCCGTGGGTGCCCCATCTGGCCTGCTGCACATCGCCCTGGGCAGGATTGGTGGGTAGTCCCGTGCTCGGGCCGCCGCGCATGATATTGACGATGACCAGGGGCACCTCGGCCATGCATGCGTACCCGATATGTTCCTGCATCAGGGAAAATCCCGGTCCGGAGGTGGCCGTGAGCACCTTGCGTCCGGCAAGGGACGCTCCGATGATGGCACCCATGCTGGCGATCTCGTCCTCCATCTGCAAAAAAACCCCGTTATCGAGCAGAGGAAGGCGACGGGACATTTCCTCGGCAATTTCTGTAGACGGGGTGATCGGATATCCGGCAAAAAAATCACACCCGGCCAGCAACGCGCCCTCGACAACGGCCTCATTGCCCTGGGCGAACAATTCCTTGCGTTTTTTCTTCCTGGAAGCCATCAGCTCTCCGTGCTCGGTGCTTCAGCCGGTTCTTCTTCCGGCTGTTTGGTATTCTTGGTCGTTGCCTTTGCCGGTTTCTTGGGGATGTCCCGGGGAACCTTGCCCGTTGGAACTCCGTTGTGCAGGACCCCGTTGGATTCATCCTTGGGACGCACGGAAACCGCAAAATCCGGACAATGCATCTCGCAGAACCCGCAATTGAGACACTCCTCTTCCCTGACCACCTTTGCCTTGCCGTCCTTTCCCATTTCAAAGACCTTTCCTGGACAAAAGGCGACGCATATGCCGCACCCCTTGCACCAGTCGGAAAAGACCCGAACTCTGGTTTGCCCTTTGCTTTTGGCCATCTGGTTGTTGCCCCTGACTGGCTTGAAAAGTTGTTGTCAAAAGGCGGGGATAGCCTTCAAGCCACCCGCCCGATCATATCCGGTGGTACACCCTTGTGCGCCTAGCCGAGCCATCATCAAATGGCAATGGATTTGCCATGGATATTTCACATGTTTTTCAAAAGGTTCGCCATATACCCGACCCCCTCATCCAGAGACGGGGCCACGAATATACCGGCATCGCGCATAGCCCCGAGTTTGGCGTCGATCTCCCCATGCCCCTTGCTCAGGATGGCCCCGGCGTGGCCGAAAGTCTTGCCCGGAGGGGCGGTCTGTCCGGCGATGAACCCGACCACCGGCAGATCAAAACCTGTGGCGGTGATGTATCCGGCCAGTTTTTCCTCTTCGTTGCCGCCGATCTCGCCCAGCATGACCACCCCCCTGGTCACACCGTCGTTACGGACCAGCTCGAACATATCGGCCAGTCCCGATCCGATGAACGGGTCGCCGCCGATCCCGGCACAGACGGACTGGCCGATCCCGGCACAGGTCAGACCGTACACGGTTTCATAAGTCAGGGTACCGCTCCGGGAGAACACGGCCACAGGGCCGGGCTTGAAGATCATCCCGGGCATGATCCCGAGCTTGATCTGCTCCGGAATGACCAGGCCGGGGGTGTTCGGACCGATGAGCCGCGAGGATGACGTGGACATGGCCGCGAGCACCCTGAGCATTTCAGACTGGGGAATGGATTCGGTGATGCACACGATCCAGGGAATGTTCTCGGCCGCGGCCGCAAGGATGGCATCGGGGGCGAACCCCGGGGGAACAAAGATCACGCTCGCGCCGATCTTGTGGTTGGCGCAGGCCTGGCGGACCGTGTCATAGACCGGCAGACCATCCACATCGCCCCCCCCCTTGAACGGAGTGACCCCGGCGACCACATTGGTCCCGAACGAGCGCATGAGGCCGGCGTGCAGCCTGCCGGTCTTGCCGGTCATACCCTGGACAAGGACCTGGGTGGAGCTGTCCAGACCAAAAAGGGGAGGGGCGGCTCTGGAGGATGGGCTGACCGTCCCAAGGGAAGGGGATGGGGACATTGTGACCGAGGGAGAAAAGGATGCACCGTCACGTGGACCAGGCTGTGACGGCTTGATGACTCCGGCCAGTTCACCAAGGGCTCCGTCCATGTTCTCCACGAGACGAAGATTGGGATGGTTCAATTTCTCAAGCGCGATCCGTCCCTCATCGGCCATATATCCGGAAAAGCGGACCACACACGGCTTGGTCAGTTCCACCGTGTCCAGGGTTGCGATAAGGGCCTCGGCCACATGGGCACAGGAGAGAATCCCGCCGAAGATATTAATGAAAATGACCTTGACCCGGTCGTCTTCCACAAGGAGTTCGAGACCGGCGCGCATCCTCGGGATATCCGCGCCACCACCCAAATCCAAAAAATTGGCCGGGGTGAGGCCGGATTTATTCAGGATGTCCATGGTATTCATGGCCAGACCGGCACCATTGACCATCATACCCACATTCCCGTCCAGCCGATGGAAGCTCAGACCGGCGGTGCGAGCCCTGATTTCGTCGGGGTTCTCGTGTTCCGGCCGACTGCATCTCTTTTTGACCTCCGGGAGCAGGGCCATCTTGCTGTCGTCCAAATCAACCTTGCCGTCCAGGGCCACCAGATTGCCGTCACCGGTCAGCACAAGGGGGTTGATCTCCGCGAGCAGGGCCCCATGGGTGGTGACCATGTCGATAAGCGCGGTACAGATTCCATGGAAGGTAGGCCATGTCTGTTTGGGAAGCCCGAGATGGAAAAAGGCGTCCTGGATACGGTGCTCATGACTTCTGGTGAGAAAATCCACATCCACGGCCATGAGGCTGTCCTCTGAGGAGGATTCCACATCCACGCCCCCGCTGGAATTACAGGCCAGGATGAGGGATCGGGTCTCGCGCTGGATGAACACGCTCAAATAGAATTCCTTTTCAATGGACGCGGCCGGTTCGATACGCACGTACGGGACGCTCAGATCCTTGATACGCATGGACAACATCGTGGGCAGGGTCTCCTGGAGTTCCTTCTGGTCAGCCACCACCTTGACCCCGCCGGCCTTGCCACGGCCACCGGTGAGCACTTGGGCCTTGACGACCATGGGGAAGCCGATATCCGCGATGGCCTCTTCGTTGCCGGTCGTAGATGTTATGGCGTACCCATTGGGAACAGGAATTCCAACCTGGGCAAAAAGCTGTTTACTGGTATGTTCGTCGAGTTTCATCCGATCTCCTGCACAAAAAGGAACATTGTAAAAATGTAGGGGCGGATTCCATATCCGCCCTTGTGGATTGCATATCCGCCCTTGTGGATT
>NZ_JBUDSQ010000112.1:0-5950 GCF_054921335.1 Desulfoplanes sp.
ACCCGGCGCCGCCGGTGACCAGAACCCGTTTACGCAGATGCATGCAAGTATCCTTAGTGTGTGCTGTGAATGCCGTCAAAAAAATGCCGCTTCAGTTAAGCTATGCTTACTATAAGCAACTTGAGCGCCAATGGGGAATGATTTTGGAATTCCGGTTTGATAGGCGGTCGATAGCGGGGTGAAGTGTGTTGACGGAAATATTCTGATAGCAGCTATCTGCCAAGGATTCAATGGTTTTTAAGGGAAGGATTTTTATCGCGCAGAGGCGCAGAGACGCGGAGAAAAGCGTTTAGGGGGAACGCTTTGCGTTCTGAGGAGTTGGGGTGATGCGAGGTTCAGGTATTTGAATTCATTGATTATCACACTGTGCCTTTGGTCTTTTCTCTGCGTCCCGGCGTCTCAGCGCGATAGAGCTTTTTTCTTTTTTTCTTGCGCAGAGGCGCAGAGGCGCGGAGAAAGGCAGGTTGGGGAACGCGTTGCGCTCTGAAGGATGGTGAGTATGGGCCTAGATCAGCTCAATAAACCTCATCGTGTTTCCCAATATCAATCAACACGATGAGATCATTTTCTGAATCAGGATCTTTTTCAAATGCAAAAACAATCCGGCAATCATATTCGACATGACATGCCCATAGCCCCATTAATTTCCCATGCAGTTTGTGCGTCTTCAATGTCTCATCAAAAGGATTTGCGCAACGGTTCTCCAAGACTGAGAATATTTTTTTCTGCGCCGAAACTTCCTTTCTGGTCGCTTTTTTAAAACCTCTTTTAAATCTTTGTGTCCAGGCGAGTTTATACGTCACCATCCAAGAGGTCCTTTTTCAGATCATCCAGGTTTCCAAAACGGGCTCGCTTTTCCTTGACCGCTTGGAGGGTTTCGCGCGCATTGGCTGCAATCTGATCACGTCTGTCTTCGATGGCGCGCATTCTTAATGTTTTCAGTAGGGTTTCCCTGTCATCCAGAGGTAAGGTTTCCACGGCCTCAATGGCTCGTTGATAGGCTGTGTTCGGATGAGTGTTCATATAAACTCCTTTGCATGTGGCTCAGCTGAATATGATCCGGTTTTTTTCGCGGTAGAGTAGAGCACTGATGCTCAGTGAGGTTTGTTGGACACTTACTTCTTCATTGCACTGCTTTTCGGTATTATGTGCATAACTTCAGCCTGTTGCGCTTTTTTCCAAAACCAGGTGGTGCTGAACAGCCATTTCTTTATTCAGTACGACGACACACCCGGGAGAAAAAGCCCACGTTTTGGCCGTTGCCATGAATTCCCTTGAAAGGGCTTCCTGAAGAGGTGCAAGCCATTCCAATTTATGACCGTTGATGACAAGTATAAACCGACAATCAAATGCCGAAAGCTCCATTTCAAGAAGCTCTTTTGGAAGTTCCGCAGTGTGATCCCCATGGCGATTCAAACGCTCCGCAATGGTCAATGTAAAAGCATTGAGAAGTTTATCTTTCAATTTTAGAATGTACTGATGAAACTCCAGCTCATTTTCAGGTCGTGGACTGCTCGATTTCGCTTCTACAATCCACACCACAGACGTTTTCTTGATTTTCCGAAACAGAAGAAACTCAGCTACCTTTACGTTCTCACCGCAATTCTTATACAAATCACTTTTTTCGATATAAAAGAAATTCGATTCAGCATATGGGCCGAAGGTCATTTTGGATTCTTCAATGCATATCGTCCCAATGCCATCCCGAGTTCTTTCTGGTACAATCTGATGGATTCGTTGATGATGGAGTTTTCAGGCATGCCGTTTTTTAGATCGGAGCACTTCCACTCTTCGGACTCACTGGAGATGACAGGGATGGATATGCTTTTTTCAAGAGCCAGCAGGTACAGTTTTTTGACCACGAAATAGGAGTGGCTGGCCATGAAAAACTGGAGTCCCCTTTCTGACAGAATGGCTATGATGTCCAGCAACTGAGATATGGCCCCCGGGTGCAGAGCGGATTCAGGTTCGTCGATAAAGACGATCGAACTCGTATCCAGATACCTGTTCCCCAGCAGAGTATCCAGGATAGCGATTTTCTTGATCCCCTCGGCGGTCACCCCAAGTTCGAACTTCTGATTTCCTTTCCGAAAAAACCACGCTCCGGATTTTTCATCATACACCATCTTACCGTCCAGCATCTCTTCGAGCATCCGGCGCGACTGGGCAAATTCAGCAAAATTCTTTCCTTTTCCGGTTGTGGTACGCAGGGCACGAGCCAGGTCCAGATACGTATCGTCAAACCCGAACTGCTTCTTCTGTTCCCGCGATTCCAGAATGATATGATGCAGGGAAAGCACCTCCTTGGCCGGAAGGAAAATGGAATTCCCCGGCCGAGGAGGGACATGGTTCTCAAGGGAGGAAATCTGCTTGGTCGTTTCCTTGCCAAAGCTGAACCGAAATGGCTGGTCATCAAATACAACGCTACAGGACAGGGGCGCATCAGCCCCTTTGGTGACCAGCCCCCCAATGTTGTCCGCCTGAAACGTCCAGCGCAGCTTCTCTGCCAGAATCTCAGCTGCGGTTTTGTCTTCCTGCCCGCGCTTGTATCCCTCGATGGTGCGCATGGTGGAGTACAATGCCTTCAGAAGAAACGTTTTCCCGCACCCGTTCGGACCAAGGACCAAATTGATACGCCCGAGTGCGGGCCTGGAAAGGTCTTTAAGGGGACCGAAGTTGTGGAGAGAGAGGGAATCAAGCATAGATTTTTTAATGTTAGGGGGTAGGTTGTATGTTGTAGATAACTAGGTTTCAGGCTTCCAGACACCATTGCCACGAGACCCATCCCGGACCAATTCAAGGATAGTGAATTCTCCGGGATTGCCCATGTTTAATTGTCCACGCAGAGCACTTCGTAGTTTTTTGCAAGTAACCGTTCGCACATGTGCGAACCCAGAAACCCGGCTCCGCCGGTGACCAGAACCCGTTTTCGAAGATGCATGGAAGTATCTTTAGGTTGGGTGAGAATGCCGTCAAAAAAATGCCGCTTCCGTTAGGATATGCATACTTTAAGGAACTTGAGCACCAAAGGGGAATGATTTTGGAATTCCGGTTTGATAGGCGGTCGATGGCAGGGTGAAATGTCTTGACGGAAATATTTTGGTAGCAGCTATCTGCCAAGGCTTCAATGATTTTTGAGGGAAGAATTTTTATCGCGTAGAGGCGCAGAGACGCGGAGAAAGGCATTGTTTGGGGGAACGCTTTGCGGTCTGAAGCATGGGCGTCTGGCCCAGGGAATGACGACGGGTGGAGGCATGGATGGACTGGTCTTTCAAACTTTTTTCAACGTGCCGGCACCTCCGCTGGATTGTTTCTGCTGGATGTTATGTAGCGGAAAGGTATTTGCTTGCATAGGCATGGGTCAGATCGACATCTTCGAGCAGTTCCGGGGTCAGGTGGAGTACCTGCTCGAAAAGGGAATGTAGGGCCTCAGCTTTGTAGTCGTGAGAAATTTCATTGCGCAGCAAACGGATTTCTATGAATGTCCGGGCATTTTTGACCATGCCCTTTTTGGCGGCTCGGTTGATCCGGTCGCGGTTGGTGCCTTCATCGTCCAGATCGAGTTGGTCTACGGTCCGGAAAACCTTTTGGAGCATCAGGTCACTGAGCCGGGAGAATCTGCTGGTCAATGCTTCGAATTTTTCTAAATCGTTCAAACTCAGGCTGTCGTGCAATGCAATATCCTGACAACGTCCCAAAGAGTGCTCGAGGGCCTGTGCTGCGTTCTCCATGTCGTCAAGGAGCTGTTCGAGGAGTTGTCGGCGTTGTGTGATCAAAGTTCTACTCCTTTTTCCATGGCCAGGTTGACAAAAGGGTCCTTGTCGCCGGGAGGGGAGATAATGATGTCGATTTTTTGTTCTTCCATCTGATCAAAAATGCGGTTTTTGATGTGCAGTTTGTCTTTGAAGCTCAGTCGGTTGGAGATGACAATCAGATCGATATCCCCGCCCTTTTTCGTGTCGTCGGTCCGTGAGCCGAAGAGAACGATTCTGGCATGCGGGTCCATGGCATGTACGGATGTTACGATGATGTCTTTTTCTTTTGAGCTGATTCGCATGGATAATTTCTTTTTCCTCGCGCAGAGACGCGGAGAAAGGCCTTTTGGGGAACGCTTTGCGTTCTGAGAAGCATGGGTGGGGGGCAATGATTGGCGCATTCACATAGGCCTAGAGGCTGGATGTCCTTGTCTTTCAATCTTTACTCTGCGTTCCAGCGTCTCAACGCGATAACGCCTTTTTCTTTTTTTTTCGCGCAGAGATGCGGAGAAAGGCATTTTTGGGGAACGCTTTGCGTTCCTCGGGGATTGGGAGGGCATCATTAATCACGGAGATAATAGCCGCCTTTTTTAGGCGCACCACGAAACTCAATTTTTTCTTTCTTTTTGAGTTCTTGGAGCTGTCTTTCAAGCGTACGTAACGGAGTGTGGAGATGCCGCTGGATTTGTCGTGAGTTTTGACCTGGGTTCTGGGCTATAAAATCGAGTAACGTTTGAAACATCGATTTTACACCGCCATTAACACCGCCATTAACACCGCCATTAACACCGCCATTGGCGATGAGAGTTTGGTCTGTTGTCTGGGTGATTTTTTCCAGGCGAGCCAGGAAAAAATCACCCTGTTCCTTCAACGAAATCGAAGTGGTGGCATCAAGCATGTTGCGGATACGCACGAATCCGGTACCATACGTTTCCACCTCGCCGATCAGGTAGAGGGCATCTGCCAGGATTTTGTTGCGGATGCTTGATGTGTAGTCGTCCCGTTGGAGATCACTCAGACGGAGGTTGCCGAAGATTTTTCCCGGATTGGTCACGGATATGTTGTCATCAAAGATTTTGATGATGATATCCGATGAGCTCCGGTAGTCTCGGTGCATAACCGCGTTCAGGAGCAGCTCTCGCAGGACAGGAAGTGGATATTGCCAGACTTCCTTGCGTTGCAGAGAACCGTCGAATTCATAGCTCAGGTTGATGTGCTTTTTGAAAAAAACCATGGTTTCTTCAAGGGCCTTGAGCAAGGGGGTTTTGATCTGGATTTCATCGATGATTGTGTCCTTGGCCTTGAATCGCCCGATTTTGATGGTATAGATGGTGTCCCCAAAGAGAAGCAGGGCTGCCAGGCTGGGTTTGCCGTCCTTGATCAGGCGTAATTTGGCCAGATTGGTCAGCAGATCATCGCTCAACGAAACGCGTCCCTGGTCTTTGGCAAGAGACATGAACCGTTCGATGCAGTCCATGTCCAGCTCGGACAAGGGGACATCCTGGAGTTGGCTGTCAAAAGAAATATTCAAGCTGTTGTCACGTAGGGAGACGATCTCTTCCAGGCTGAGGCGGTGATTGCTGTTTTCTATCCTTTTGTAATACCGGCCTTTGCAATCTACAGGTTTGATAGGGTATTCGCCCACAAACAGCCCGACGATTTTCTTGTCCTGCAGGGTGAATGTACGCACTGCAGGTACAATCTGAGGGTAGGTATTCTGTTTGATCTCGTTTATTATGTGTTGGACTTTTTCCGGCCCTCCTTTAAATCCAACCGCGTTGCCGTTGTCATCCACTCCCAAAAGAACCCAGCCGCCCATGGTGTTGGCCAGAGCGGAAAGAGCGATGATGGCTTCCTTGCCAAAATTCTTTTTGAACTCCAGGATTTCAGATTCGCCGGAAGCGATGAGGGTTTCGATTGTTGTGGCTGTCATAATCCTTGTTCCTCAGGGTGACAACGTTTCAGCGTCTCAGGGCGATACTGCCTTTTTCTTTTTTTTCGCGCAGAGGCGCAGAGGCGCGGAGAAAGGCATTTTTTTTGAGCGCTTTGCGTTCTGGAGGGCATGGGTATGGGGTACGGATTGGCTCATGCACATAGGCCTGAAGCCTGCTGCCTGGAAGTCCTTGTTTTTTGATCTTTTCTCTGCGTTCCAGCGTCTCAACGCGAGAAGGTTTTTTTGTTGTGTATTGCAGCAA
>NZ_JBUDSQ010000113.1:0-5769 GCF_054921335.1 Desulfoplanes sp.
GGTTCCATCTTCCCAACCCCACTCATCTCTCACCACCTTTCTGCCTGGCGGCGTTTTCCAACGCCAGCACCTGCTTATCAAAGTCAGACTGATAGAGCCGATCCTGCACGATGCGGTATTTCTCAAACTCGCTTTCGGCGTGAGTTTTGGCGATTTCGGCGGTGACTTTTCCCGCGTCTTGTAAAATTTCACGATCAGTGGCGGCGATGAAGCGGTTGAGGCGTTCTTCCCAGTCTGCCATGGTCATGGGAATGTTGCGCAGTGCCATGTCCTCGGCGATATCGAGATAGGCATTGACCAGACGTGAGAGTTGGGCGAGTTCCTTGTCGGCAAGGTAGTTCTTGGCGATGCTGACATCGAACTTCTGGATCTTGCCACTGGGGGCATCTTTCCAGGTGGTGAGTCCCATATGGGTTTTCACGGCATCGGCGCGGGTGAGGATGACCTCCGCTGCGGTCTGGCCATGGATCGCCCAGTGAAGTTTGTTTTGTACCGTGGCAAAAAAGCGTTTGGTCGCTTTGGCGGTAACATCGTAGTCGAGGGCGGTGGCGTAGATGTCGGTGATCTTCTGGTAGAACTTGCGCTCGCTGAGCCGGATCTCGCGGATGCGCTGGAGCTGTTCCTCGAAGTATTTTTTGCTAAGAACGGTGCCATCATTTTTGAGCCGCTCATCATCCATGGCAAAGCCCTTGACGGTGAATTCCTTGATAATACCTGTCGCCCATTTACGGAACTGCACCGCTCGTTCCGAGTTGACTTTGTATCCCACGGCAATGATGGCGGAGAGGTTGTAGTGGTTTGTGGTGTAATTTTTTCCATCTTGGGCAGTTATTCGAAATTTTCGAATAACTGCATCCTCTTCGAGTTCACTGTCGGAAAAGATTTTTTTGAGGTGATAATTGATGGTGTGAGTTTCTACCTGATACAGTTCACCCATCATTTTCTGGGATAGCCAGACATCCTCATCGGCATAGACGGCTTCCACACCGCCCTGGCCGCTTGCCGTGATGAAGGTGAGGTATTCGGCAGCTGAGGAACGGATGGACAGCTCTTTTTTCTTTTTGTTGCTCATACTCCGCCCCCCTCAATCTCCGCGACGATGGCGTCGATGTCCCGGCGGAGCCCATCTATTTTCCTCACAGTGGTTTCAATCTGCTGATTCAGCTCGGTGATATTGATCACCTCGCGGGTGTCTTTGGCCTCCACGTAGGAGCTGACGGAGAGATTGAAGTCATTTTCAGCGATTTTTTCCATGCGCACGGACTGGGCGACATGGGCCACATCCTCCTTGCGCTCGAAAAGCCCCATGATTGCTGCGATGTGGGCATCGGTTAACAGATTGTTGTTGGTGTTTTTCTTGAAGAAATCCTCACCAGAGACATCGATGAACTGTACTTTGGTATCCGTCTTGTGTTTGGAGAGCACAAGGATATTTACGGCAATGGTGGTGCCATAGAAGAGATTCGGAGCCAGAGAAATGACCGTCTCCACAAAATTGTTCTCCACCAGGTACTGGCGGATTTTTTTCTCGGCTCCACCCCGGTAGAAAATTCCCGGAAAGCAGACAATGGCCGCGCGCCCCTTGCTGGAGAGGTAATCGAGGCAGTGCATGACAAAACCGAAGTCTGCCTTGGACTTGGGTGCCAGCACACTGGCAGGAGCAAAGCGCTCGTCATTGATGAGGGTGGGGTCACCGCTGCCTATCCATTTCACCGAGTAGGGAGGATTGGAGACGATGGCATCAAAGGGCTTGTCCTCGCGGAAATGGGGTTCGGTCAGGGTGTTGCCCAGCTGGATGTTGAATTTATCGTAATTCACATTGTGCAGGAACATGTTCATCCGAGCGAGGTTGTAGGTCGTGTGATTGATCTCCTGACCAAAGAAACCGTCTTCGATGAGGTGGTCAGCCATGTTCTTCTTCACCTGCAGGAGAAGGGAACCGGAACCTGCGGCGGGGTCGTAAACCTTGTTCACGCTCGTCTGCCCCTGAATGGCGAGCCGGGCAATGAGTCTGGAAACATGCTGGGGCGTGAAGAACTCACCACCCGACTTGCCCGCATTGGCCGCATAGTTGCCGATCAGGTATTCGTAGGCATCCCCGAAGAGGTCGATCTCGTTGTGCTCAAAGTGTCCGAAATCGAGTTCATTCACGCCTTTCAGCACAGCGGCGAGACGGCTGTTCTTGTCTTTGACCGTCTTTCCCAAGCGGTTGCTGGTGGTGTCGAAGTCCGCAAACAGCCCGTTGATGTCTTCCTCAGAGGCGTACCCCATGGCCGAACTCTCAATAGCCGTAAAGATCGCCTTCAGATCCGTATTGAGATCTTCGTTGTCATTCGCCCCGGCAACAACGTTTTCAAAAAGCTGGCTGGGGTAGATGAAGTAGCCTTTGGTCTTAATGGCATCGTCCTTGATTTCGTCGGTGATGACATCATCCCCAAGCTCGGAGTAGTGGATGCTCTCGTCGCCGCCTTTGATGTAGCGGGCAAAATTCTCACTGATGAAGCGGTAGAAAAGTGCGCCAAGCACATATTGCTTGAAGTCCCATCCGTCCACAGTGCCGCGCACGTCATTGGCAATCTGCCAGATGCGTCGTTTCAGTTCGTCAAATTGTTGGGTGCTGGTCATAGAGTTAACCTTGTTGTAATCGGGTGAAAATTGACTGGATCGGTAAGTGCGTAACGGCCCGCGGATGGTATCCGCGGATCGTTGTCAAATTGTGCCCCTTTTGAGACTTGGTGAGAGAAGTACTCATCCGGCTTGGTCTTTGGCGAGACAGTTTCTTGTTTTTTCAAAATCTATAACCAGTTACCGTGAATTTTAAAATCGTCATCACGATTATTCCCAAATTTTCGAAAATTCAAGGCTGCAGTCAAACAAATCTTCATGACTCAGGTCCCGCTTGCGCTCCGAACATCCGGCCATCTATCCTCTCCTTTCTTGACCTCGCTCTCCCCGGATTCTTCCGCCCATTTATAAATGGTAGATGGAATCGTTTGTATCACCTTCTTGGCTGATGGTTCAGGCCTTTGTGCTGCCGTGAAAACACCAACAAAAAAAATGGCTCATCCGGCAATAGCGTATTTTTGAATCACCAGTCATCATAAACACATCGACACATCACCCTTGGGGCTGTTCTGTCTTTATGCACGCGGTCGGACGAGGTGGATAACCTGCCAGTCTGTTCATCAGAGTGATACCGGCATGTGCAACCGTAGAGACAAGGCATGCCTTGTCTCTACCCGGCTATAACCCAAACATTCAAGGCTCGGTCGTTATCCCTCCTGGTGTGAAGGTAATCCTTCCGGGCAGTCGCTATAGAGCAGATCTTTCCGAACCAGTCAGTATAGTGGGCCTGCAGACAGGCGTCGAGTCGGGCGAGATCAAGATGACTCAAGGTGATTTTCTGGGCCTCGAGGAGGGGAAATTGATCCGGCAGTGGCTGAACAATCCTGCGGATTGCACGCATTGTGTATGATCCAACCGGATTCGATTGCACTATCTGTTTGAATCACTACCTTTTTTGGCATTACGGATGGGTACCACACAAGGCTGAAAAGGGCTGGGGATGGAATGCTGCACTCTGGCAGGGATAACGCCGATGTTTGGTTTTCCTCCGGATGCGGGACAGAAGGCGGCTCTGGAAGACAAGGGAACCCAACAGGCTATGGTCACCATCGCTCAAAACTATGCCGAGTGTCCTGAAATAGTCAATTTAAGCAGTCGGTTGCCCGCCGTGGCTCGCAAATTTGAGCGTGCGTGATCCATGTTCACGGTCTATTCTATAGATAAGCAAGGTGTCTGCTTCCATATTAAGAAAAATGGTATTATCCCTTTCGCTACCGGCCGGCAATTTCGGCAAGATAGGTCAGTTTTCCCGGAAGGCCGTAGAATATATAAGGGTTACAGAACTGGCGGTTCCAAAAGAAGTGTCTTTCGACTTCGCCCAGCATGGCCTGGTCACAGGCCGTATTCCAGGAATCGGCCACTATCTCGAGTTGGTGTTCGATGATGGAGACAGCTTCCCGCTCCGTCAGCAGGAAGTGACGGCTGGCCTCAAGACATACCTCCAGCCTGCTCATGCGGTTTGTCCCCGAAATGAGCATGGCCTGGGAAGCCTCGTTTCCCGTTCTTCCCTGAGGACAGATGTCGTAGGCGGGAGTCAGGGAGAGGTGTTTTCCATCCCAGAATGCGGCGTGGTTTCTGGCATGATCATCAGTGTTGCCGCATAGAATGTTGAACACGAGTCGCTTGAAGAGTTCGCGCAGCGTGTCGGCTGCATTGTCAAAGCGGTGTCGGATCAACTCTGCAAGGTCTTCGTATCCCGCGTATCTGGCCATCATCTCGTCCAGGCCGAAAAGCGTCAGCGCCGACACCATCCCCTTGCGCATCCAGCCATGATCAGATTTCACGCGATCAAACCGTTCCACGAGCAGCACCTCTTTACCCAGGGTGTTCACCAGGGAAACCTGTGCGGTGTCGATGCCGACCAACGAGGCCAGTCGCATGGTGAGAAATTCGGCCTTGATGACGCTGTAGACGTCGGTGGAACTGGAGAATTTGGCCACATATTTTTTTCCGTCGGACTCGATCAATGCCTTGGGGCGAGCTCCTCCGATGGAGGTGCCGTGAAATATCGCCTGGTCTAATTCGGGTGAAAGGGGGACTCCCTGCTCCACGCGGCGGGCTGAATCCTGCAACTCAAAGAGGGGGACAGTGCTTGCGAGTCTGGGAACGTATTCGGTGGGAGAGTGTTGAAAATCAAGAGCCCCGATTCTGTCTGATCCCGATTCCAGCAGGTATGTGATTTCGTTCAGTTCCCCTTTCTTTTGCGCATTCTGCCGACGACCAGCGATTTTGTTCAAGATGACTCGTCGCCCCCATGCGTCGGGGGCCCCGTCTCGAAGGCTGCCGGGCATATGGAGTCCGTTTATCGGACGCAGTTCTCCCGTTTCGAGAGGGAGTTCGGGTTCGTAAATGGGAATAGCATTCGGTCGTTCGAGATAGCTTCGGCCATAGTTGAAAAGGAGCAAGCCGCCGTGCATGAAAATTCGTCCGGCAACCACCGGTTCGGTTTCACCCGGCAGCCATATCCAGACAAAGGCCTCCTGATTTTTTCGGCTTTCAGAAGTCATCGTGAACTTCCGTTGTCTGCTTGTTGATTCGTTTGGGGAGCAGGGCAAGTTTGTCCTCAACCCGCTCAGCAAGCAGGTTCAGAGAAAGCTTGTCGTCCTCGAACAACCTCACTCCCACAAGAATCGCCACCTCAAAAACGAGCCCGACTTCACATTTCAGGTCTCCCTGCTCTATCTTTCGCATGGTGCCGAGGGAGATTCCGGCCCGCTCGGCCAGTTCGGCCTGGGTCATTTTGCGTTTCTTTCGTCCGAGACGAATGAGGTTGCCAAATAGCTCTCCGGCTTCCTGGGTATACCGGGAGTAGGTTCGACGGACCTGTTTGCGCATGCTTTCGCCTTGATGTTTTCAGGTAAAGAGTGGTAAAAAAAGTATTATAATGCTTTTATCATGACATAAAAACTATTATAATGCTTTTTTTGTTGATGTCCAGTTTTATGGTCATTGGGAGGGACGGGGGGGTGGAGGATACGGACATGAACAGAGTTAGGACAGGCAAACAATGCTGGTACTCATGCGGAATCCTTGCTACGTGGAATTACTCATCCACTCCAGATCCGGAGGTTGCCATGCCCCGCATTCCTCGGCTTCTCATGTCGGAAACACCGACCGTCTACCATATCATCTCCCGTACTGCCT
>NZ_JBUDSQ010000114.1:0-5641 GCF_054921335.1 Desulfoplanes sp.
AATGGGTCACAAAGTGGATCCGTTCGTACTTTTTTTGGTCGGTATGGTTGCGGATTTGGGTATGGATATCCTCGGCCAGACGGGCGATGGGAAAATGTCTGGATGGGTAGTCCACGTTGACCACGTCGTATCCGGTGCGGACCAGATGACGCGCGAGTTTGTTCATGGATCTGGCGGTCCTGCACAGGCCGTGCAGGAGAAAGACGCATTGGGGGTTGCCGTGGATGGTGGTCGCGCAGGTGACTGGTCCCATGTCTTGTGCTCACTCACCCCGCGTCTGGTTGTTTCACGTTCGGCGTGTTTCCCGGCACGGGCATGACACGCGGCCTGCCTGTTTGCGGATGGGTGTCGACAGCCAGGGAACATCCGTAGGCTGGTTCCAAAATTTCCGGTCTCAGGACTTCTTTCGGGCTTCCGTGACAGACCACGCTCCCCCGGTTCAGTAAGAGAATATGGTCCGCATACATGGATGAAAGGTTGAGGTCGTGGGAAACCAGAATGATGGTCGTGTTTTTGGTTGTTCGCAAACTGGCCAGCAGGTCCATGATCCGGATCTGATGGGCATAGTCCAGGGCGGTGGTGGGTTCGTCGAGCAGCAGGATGTCCGGTTCCTGACACAGGGCCCTGGCAATGAAGGCGCGCTGGCGTTCTCCCCCGCTGATCCGATCCATGGATTTGTCCGCGAGATAGTCCACGCCGGTATAGCGCATGGCGTTATGGGCCACGTCCAGATCGGTGCGCGTTTCAAGACCGAGGATTCCTTGTCGCGGGGTTCTGGCCATGAGTACGGTCTGGCGTACGGAAAAGGGGACGGTTTCTGGAAGGGATTGAGGGACGACGGCCAGGTTTTTGGCCAGGTGTCTGCGTTTGGTGCGGTGTAGGTCCCGGCCGTTGAGACACACCTTTCCGCGGGCTGGGCGGCACAGGCCTGCGAGGAGGCGAAGCAGGGTGGTTTTGCCCGACCCATTGGGCCCGATTATTGTGAACAGGCTGCCGTTGGGGACATCCAGATCGATCCCATTTAGTACCGGGCTGCCATTGTAGGAAAAGGAGAGGTTGCGGGTAGTCAGCGAGGCATTCATGCGTGTCTCCTCACCAGCAGAAGGATGAACAGCGGGGCCCCGATCATGGCCGTGAGCACGCCCACTGGAAGTTCTCCCTGTGAAGGCAGGCTTCTGGCCAACGTGTCGCACAGGACCATGTAGGCCCCGCCGCCCAGGATGCACGAAGGTACGAGAATCCGGTGATCATGTCCATGAATGAGCCTCAGGAGATGGGGAACCACAAGCCCCACAAAACCGAGCAGACCAGTTTGGCAGACAATGGCGGCAACCATGAGGGTGACTGTTGTGAGGAGGATAAAGGCTGTGGCTCGGACATTGATGCCCAGGGAGGTGGCTGTGTCATGGCCGAGCTGGAAGATGTTCATGCGTTGGGCCAGGGTGAAAATCAGAACCGAACCGGCAAGAACGACGCCCAGGGTCAGGCCGATGGAAGCTTTATCGGTAGAAGGGATGGTACCCATGAGCCAGTGCAGAACACCGGCCGCCCTGCCAGCAGGGACCATGGAGATGAAAAACAGGATCAGGGCCGAGCAGAAGGCGTTGATCATGACGCCAGAAAGGAGAATGGCTTCCGTTCCGGTCGATGCCCGCCGTCCGGCAACGGCCAGAACCAGGAAAAGGCTGGCCATGCCGCCTGCGAAGGACGCAGCCATGGCCGCGATGTGGGTCAGGGAAAAAATGATCGCGCCGATTGCTCCCACGGCCGCTCCCCCGGAGACCCCGAGAATGTAAGGCTCGGCCAGGGGGTTTCGGAGCAGAGCCTGCATGACCAGCCCTCCGCATGAGAGGGCCGCCCCGGCCAGTACGGCCATGCAGACCCGGGGAAGACGCAGGCCGAGGATGATGGCCGCGCGCACCGGGTCGATCCCGTCACCCAGAATCAACCGGGCCGGTTCGAGCAGGGAAAATCCGCTCGAACCGGCGGAAACCCCCAGCCAGCAGGCAAAAACGAGCAGGAGAGCCATGGGCAGACAGGCCTTTAGAATGCGCAGGGGAGTGATCATTGTCTGGGAAGGATTACAATCCAAATTGTTGTGTTGTCAGCCCGTGTCGGCCCGTGTTTGTTCGTGGTTGTCCCCCATCCCCGAAACATTCCGGATGCAGGATGCGGGCGAGGATCTCCAGCCCGTCGACCATACGGGGGGAGGGCCGGTCAAAGAGGTCAGAATCTACCTGTACGATGCGCCCGTTCCGAACCGCCGGGACGTGGGGCCATCGTTCCCAGGTCGAGACCATGTCCGCCCAGCCTCCGGAGCGGTCCATGGACGGGATGATGATAACTCCGGGCATGAGGGTCAGGGCCTGTTCCATGGAAAAGCGGGGGTAGCCAGTGAGATCCGCGGCCACGTTGCGGCCGCCGGCCAGGGTGATCAGCTCGTGGATGTAGGTTCCCTGTCCTGCGGAGATGATTGGGTCCATGTCGATCTGATACAGAACATCAGGACGTTTCTGTACATGCCCCACCCTGTCCTGAACATCCCGGATGCGGGAGGTGAGGGCATCGACCAGTCCGGTCGCTCCGTTCTCATGGTTCAGGGCTTCTCCCACGAGGCGGATGGCCTCAAGCACTGAATCCAGACTGTCGTTGATGATCGCAAAGACCGGGATGTCCATACGTTTCAATGTCTGTACTGTCACATAGGGGGTTCCGTCCTTCAGGGCAATGCACAGATCCGGCCGAAGGGCAGCGATCTTTTCGGCATCCAGATGCACATAGCTCCCCACCACGGGCAGGGGCGCGGCATCGGGCGGATGATCGCTGAACCTGGTTCGTCCCACGAGCTGGTTTCTGCCTCCCACGTAACAGACGATTTCCATGGCACTGGGGGCCAGGGCAATGACCCGTGAAGGATGGGTGGGTACGGTAACCGTGAGTCCGGTCTGGTCGGTGAGGGTACGGGTGGGCTCGGCATGGGCGATCCCGGCGGCACACAGGAAAAGGGTGGCCGCAAGGACAAGGACGGAGGGGGAATGTGATGGTTTCATGCGTCTTCCTGGAAGGGGTATAACCATCCCTGGAGCCGGGAGATACCCGGCTCCAGGGATGGTTTTTATGGGTTACGGGGTTAGAATTTCCATTCCAGCCCGGCGTAGAAGTTGCGTTCGGGCATGACGTAGTAGGCTGACGCCCATGGATAGCTGGTAGCCGTTGTTGCGTACAGTTCATCAAAGATATTGTTCACGCCGCAGTAGAAATTGAGATTTTTGGAATAATCCCAGCTCAATTTGGCGTCCACAACGGTGTACGGATCGATTTTTTCATACTGGTCGTTGGTTTCGTCCCCGCCGTCATATTTTGAACCCACATACTGCGCACTCACAGAAAGGAGGGCCTGTTCGATGAATCGCCAGTCGATCCCGGCGTTCACCGTGTGTTCGGCAACCAGGGGAACGGTGTTGTGGGAGTCGGCAAATTCGGCTTTGATCCAGGTGTAATTGGCCCACAGAGTCAGGGGGGTGATCGGATAGTACTTGACGCCGGCCTCTACCCCATGGCGAAGGGTTTTCTGGTCCCAGTTCGTATTGAGTTTTTTGTTGCCGTCGTAGTAGATTTCGTCTTTGGATTCCTGCCGGAACAAAGCCACGTCGAACGCAATCTTTTCCATTGGTTTCAGATGGGTGCCGATTTCATAGTTGGTCGTGGTTTGGGGCTTGATGTCGTCATCGGCTAATCCCAACTCGTCGGTGTTCGGGGTACGGAATCCGGTGGACATGGAGGTGTAGACGCTGCCCATGTCACCCAGCGAATAAACCAGGCCTGTATCGTAGGAGAGGTTGTTCCAGTTTTTATTGTTGTTTGAACTGCGATCAAGATCATACTCTGTATATCTGCCGCCAAGGCTCAGCATCAGATCGTCGGTCAACGACCACGTGGTTGCCAGAAATACGCCGGTGTCCAGGGCAAAACTTTTGATATCTGAATAGCTTGTATAGTCTGAGTAGAATCCCTCAACTCCAGCCTGTATCCGATGTTCCCGTTCAAAAAGGGTATATTTTTTATCCCAGGTCAGGGAGTAATCGGTTGTCTGTTCCTTGATCTCTTGGTCAGATCCCCATGCGTGATACGGATTTTCCCTGTGGAGCAGTCCCAGTTCCGCTTCCACAGCACCATATTCTTGCAGATCCAGAGAACCATCCGTCCAGAGCCGTTGCTGTGAGATGGTGCCATGATCATCCGGTGAAGACGTTTCACGGCGTTTGTTCCGATCGTCGATATCCGCCAAGGATACCCCGCCGGGCATCCCATAGTCTTCTTCATGGATGCCTACCCCGAAGTTCATGGAAAAAATATCCGTGGGGTCCAGACCGAAATTGAACTGGGCGTCTTTTGTCTCCATCCCGCCGTTATCCCGATAGCCGTCCGTATCAGAATAGCTGAGATTGGCACTCATGCTCATGATGTCTTTGGAACCCCGGATCCCGGCATGGTATTTCTTGGCGTCATAGCTCCCGAACTCGGCACCGGCCTGGCCGCCGAATTTTTCACCCCGTCCTGACTTGGTGATGATATTGATGACGCCGCCCACGGCATTGTTTCCGTACAATGCCCCGCCCGGCCCGCGCAGTACTTCCACCCGTTCGATCTGGGACAGGGAAATGGTGGAAAAATTGGTTCCGCTCATATCCACGGAGTTGATACGGTGTCCGTCAACCAGGACCAGAACGTTCGTTGCGGCCGCACCGCCCTGGCCGCGGATGTCGATTTTTGCCCGCCCTGGAACTCCGGTATTGTCGGAAAGCTGTACACCCGCCTCCCGACCCAGAAGCTCGGGCAGATCCCCGGCTGTGGAATGTTCGATATCCTCGGCCGTGATCACGGTCACGTTGCGGGGAATGTTTTTGATCTGACTTTTCGTGCGTGTACCTGTGACAACGTATTCGTCCATTTCAAAGACATGGCCGCTGGTTGTAGCGTTGCCAGCGGATGTGGCGTTGTCGGCCAGCGCGGGGGATGCGCACAAGAAAAGCAATACCACAAGGAAAAAGTGGAAAAAACGCATGAAAAAACCTCCTTCTTCATGCAAAAAGTGAAGAGGAGGCTTCGAGGAAAAAATATGGACAAGGGGATCGATCCGGAAGGATCGCATTTTGAAGATGTCCTGGCTCGGCCTCGAAGCCATACAATAAACAACCACATCCACAGGCTGGTCTCCCGGCTCGAGGATCATCCTAGTTGCCGCGCCTTCCCATTGTCCGCCTCATTGGCGAGCCAACAGTGGCATTGTGCGGCGTTCGTCCCCTCTCACGGTTGCGGGCCAGCGCCGGATTTTCACCGGACTTCCCAATTATCCCTTGAACCAAGGGACCCGTGGATATGCAACGGGGAGTGCCCCCTGTCTTAAGTGTTGTCAAGAAGGGGGCCATGCGTATCCAGGCCCTGCCTCCTTTATTGGCTTCAGGGACACCCACGGTAACATATGGCAAGAGACAAGAAGCTGTTTTCACCCTTCCCGTTGTGTGGGCACCGCAAAAACGCACAAAGCCCCGGTTCCGGCCGGGGCTTTGTGCGTTCGATTCGCAGAACAGATGCGACTGCAAAAGCTCTTACAGGTAGCACGATTTAATAAATTATTTTC
>NZ_JBUDSQ010000115.1:0-5532 GCF_054921335.1 Desulfoplanes sp.
GGGTTTTAGGTTTTAGGTTTTAGGTTTTAGGTCTGGTAAGTGACGGGAATGGGTTCTGGACGCATAAAAGGGCGGATATGGAATCCGCCCCTACGGGATAAACGATGAATTCCTCGACACCCACATCTCCCCGCTATCTGGGCATCGACTTCGGGCTCAAACGGGTGGGGTTGGCCGTGGCAGGGCCGAACAGCACTATGGTCTTTCCCCTGAAGACCATCTTCAGGACCACCCGGGCCACGTTTTTCGAGGAACTGCTGGCGACCATCCGGGAAGAAAACATCCAGGCCGTTGTGCTGGGACTGCCCCTGGACCTCGAGGGCAACGAGCAGCTCATCTCGCGGCAGGTCAGGAACTTTGCCGACAGCCTGGGACGGCGGGTCGCCGTGCCCATCTATCTGGAAAATGAAGTATTGACCTCATTCGAGGCAAAAGACCGCCTGAGTGAAGCCGGTGTCTTTGGCAGCCGTCGGAAAAAGGTTCTGGACCAGATTGCGGCCGTGGCCATTCTGGAATCCTTCCTGAGCCGGTCGGTCAACCCCGAACCCATTCCACAGCCCGAACACGCATGAGTCTTTCCCGCCTCTCCCTGATCCAGCGTTCCCTGCTCCTGGTTCTTGCGGTCATCCTCCTGACTGCCGGCACCCTTTTCTATCAGGTCCATCACTTCCTGCACACCCCGCCTGAACACCAGGGTGAGGATATGGTCGTTCGCATAGAACCGGGGATGTCCTTTTCCGCCATTGCAGCCCTGCTCGAATCCAAGGGTATTGTCTCCGACAAGACACGGTTCGCCCTTCTCGGCCGTTTCATGAGCAAGACCGGATCGGTTCCTGCCGGCGAGTGTACATTGAACACAGGATGGACACCCATGGAAGTGCTGGGCGAACTCGGTCGGACCAGAGACGTCCTCTTCCCTTTGACCATTCCCGAAGGACTGACCTGGTGGCAAACAGCCGACACGGTCCAGACATCGGGCCTGGGCACCCGCGAAGGATTCGCAACGATCGTCAGAGACAGGGATTTTCTCGCACAATGGAACATTCCCGGAGACAGTGCCGAAGGGTATCTCTTTCCCGAGACCTATCTCTTCCCCAAATCCAGGAGCATGCACCGGGCTGGCACCAGGTCAATGGACGACCCGGACCGGCGCATCGCCGACCACCTCATTGCCATGTTCCAGGACAAGACCAGGGATCTGTTCCCACCGGAAATGCCCCCGAAAGCCATCAGGAAAACGCTCACCCTGGCCTCCCTGGTGGAGAAGGAAACATCCAAGGACAACGAACGGGCCCGCATTGCCGGGGTCTATACCAACCGGCTCAGCAAAAACATGCGCCTGCAATGCGACCCGACCACCATCTACGGCATCGGACCGGATTTCGACGGCAATCTGAAACGGAGACATCTCCGCGACCGGTCCAATCCCTACAATACCTATGTACACCCGGGGCTGCCCCCCGGACCCATCTGCTCCCCGGGTCTGGCCTCCATCCAGGCGGCCCTGCATCCGGAATCCCACTCTTTTTTCTACTTCGTGGCCAAAGGAGATGGCAGTCATGCGTTCAGCAAGACACTCAGGGAACACAACCGCTATGTCCGGAAATATCAGCTGGGTGAATAAAGGCAGGACGGGCGGATGCACGGTCCTGACCATGCAACCCTTCAAAAACATATTTGATTTTTTGAGGATACAGGCGTATGTCACCGCATCGCAACAAACAATGACAGCATAGGCTGACAATGTTTTGTGCCTTTTTTCCCAAACCTTTTTCTGGAGGTAGCATCCATGAAAAGATTATCCGTCCTGTTGATCGCAGCCGCCCTCATGGTTTCCATGGGCGTGCTCTCAGCCAGCCAGGCCATGGCTGGTAAATCCATCAAGGTCGCCTTTGATGCCGACCCTGTCTCCCTGGATCCCCATGTCCAGCTCTCCGGTGGGATGCTCCAGTACTCGCACATGGTTTTTGACCCATTGATCCGTTGGAACCAGGAGATGGGCTTTGACGGCCGGCTGGCTACCAAATGGGAACGCATCGACCCGTTGACCATGCGCTTTCACCTGCGCAAGGGCGTCAAATTCCATTCAGGCAATCCATTTACGGCCAAAGACGTTGCCTGGACCCTGGCCAGGCTGAAAAAAAGCCAGGATTTCAAGGCACTTTTCGATCCCTTTGCCAAGCCGGAAATCGTGGATGACCACACCATCGATATCAAGACCACCAAGCCCTACCCCTTGGTACTGAACATGTGTACCTATATTTTTCCCATGGACAGCACGTTCTACACAGGCAAGGATGACAAAGGGCTCCCCAAGGACGCCATTGTCAAGACCCAGTACTCCTATGCCAACATCAACGAATCCGGGACCGGCAAGTATCAGGTCACCTACCGCGAGCAGGGTGTGAAAATGGTTTTCACTACCTTCCCCGGCTACTGGGACAATACCGGCAACGTGGACGAAATCACCCTGACGCCCATCAAAAACGACGCCACTCGGGTAGCCGCCCTGCTTTCCGGTGATGTCGACTTCATCATGCCCGTTCCCCCGCAGGACTACGATCGGATCGGGCGTAATTCCAACCTCAAGCTGGTAACCATGTCCGGCAGCCGGATCATCACGTTCCAGTTGGACCAGAAAAAACGGCCCGAGTTCAGGAACAAGAAGGTCCGTCAGGCCATGGTCTATGCGGTCAACAACGCCGGTATCGCCAAGAAGATCATGAAAGGAACGGCCACGGTCGCAGGCCAGCAGGCTCCTGAGGGATTTGCCGGGTACAAGGCCAACCTGAAACCCCGCTATGACCTGAAAAAAGCCAAGCAGCTCATGAAGGAAGCCGGGTACCCCAACGGGTTCTCCTGCTCCATGATCGCCCCGAACAACCGCTACGTGAAAGACGAACAGATCGCCCAGGCCGTCGCCGCCATGTTGTCAAAAATCGGCATCAAGGTGAATCTGAAGACCATGCCCAAGGCCCAGTATTGGGATCAGTTCGACGCCCAGGTCGCCGACATCCAGATGATCGGCTGGCATCCAGACACCGAGGACTCCTCCAATTACACCGAGTTCCTGCTCATGTGCCCGAACAAAGAAACAGGTTTTGGCCAGTACAACAGCGGCAACTACTGCGACAAAGAGGTCGATGGGTTGATCATACAATCCATGACCGAAACAGACATGGCCAAGCGCAGCGGATACCTTCAGGAAGTCGAGCAGCGTCTTTACGACGATGCCGCCTTTATCCCTCTGCACTGGCAGAACCTCTCCTGGGCCTCCAAAAAGGCTCTGATGATCGAACCGATCGTTAACGTCCAGAATTACCCCTACTTCGGGGATCTGGTCGTCAAATAAGCTTTGGAAGCCAAAGGGCGGACCGCATCTCGGGTCCGCCTTTTTATGGATGATACAGGATATAAGATATAAGATATAGGATATAAGATTCAGGACGAAAAACCGGGATGACGACTCTGTCCGGATCTGCGCAATGCGAACTATATCTTACATCATATATCTTATATCCTTTATCCCGCTTTTCTATCACCCTCCAACCCCGGACACCATTCCATGTTTGCTTTCATAGTCCGACGTATCCTTCAGGCCGCGGTCGTTATGTTCATCATCAGCGTGATCGGTTTCGCCATCAAGCAGAACGTGGGCGATCCGGTCAGGCAACTCACCGGTATCTCCGTATCCAAGGCCGAGCGCGAGGCGCTGCGCGACGAACTTGGTCTCAACGATCCATTTCTCGTCCAGTACGGACGGTTTTTGACCAAGGCTGTCAAGGGAGATATCGGCCAGTCCTATTTCTACAAGAAGCCGGCCATGCAGGTTATCATCAAGAAGGCCCCGGCTACCCTTGAGCTGGTCCTGTGCAGTTCCATCCTCATCATTCTGGTATCCATCCCGGTGGGCGTCTATGCGGCCATCTATCCCAAACGGCTCTTTTCCCGATTTGCCATGAGTGGAAGTATCGTCGGGGTCTCGTTCCCGGTATTTCTAACTGCCATTCTCCTCGTGTATCTCTTTTCCATCAAATGGGGACTTCTGCCCTCGTACGGGCGGGGAGATACCGTGAATATCGGGGGTTTCTGGGACACCGGCCTGCTCACATGGGATGGACTCAAGCACCTTGTTCTGCCGACGATATCCCTTTCCTCGATCATGCTCCCTCTTTTCATCCGACTGATCCGGTCGGAGATGATTGAAATTCTGCAGACAGATTATATCAAATTTGCCTGGGCCAAAGGGATCCAGCGATGGCGCATATGGTTTGTCCACGCATTCAAGAACACCCTGCTGCCGGTCATCACGGTGGGCGGGGTCCAGCTGGGAATGATGATCGCCTACACCATCCTGACCGAAACGGTCTTCCAGTGGCAGGGGATGGGCTTTATGTTCCTCGAAGCGGTAGAGCGTTCGGACACCTCCCTCTTGGTTGCCTATCTCATCTTCGTAGGGGCCATTTTCGTGTGTGTGAACACGGTCATCGACATCATCTACGGCCTGGTCAATCCCATGGTCAGGATCACAGGAAGGTCATAAATGGGACGTTGGAAACAATTCAAGGAATCGTACTTTCTGTACAGCTTTCTGCATGACAAAGTGGCAATGGGCAGCTTGGCCATATTGCTTGTACTGCTCATCATGGGACTGGGCGCCCCTCTTTTCGCCCCGCACAATCCCTATGATACGACAACCATCGATATTATGGATTCGGAAACCCCGCCGGTTTGGCTCGAAGGGGGAAATACCACCTATTGTCTGGGAACCGACGACCAGGGACGAGATCTGTACAGCACCATGCTCTACGGCATGCGCATCTCATTATTGATAGGCATCGGAGCGGTGTGCATGCAGGCACTTCTAGGGATCATCCTCGGACTCACTGCGGGATATTTCGGTGGACGGATCGAGTCCTTGCTCATGCGCATGGCCGATGTACAACTCTCCTTTTCAACCATGATGGTGGCCATCTTCCTGAGCGCCATTTTCCAGACCGCCTTTGGGGTGGGAAGATTCGAGGACATGGCCGTCCCCTTTCTGATCGTAGTCATCGGATTGGCCGAATGGCCGCAATACGCGCGGACCGTCAGGGCCTCCGTGCTTGCGGAAAAAAAGAAGGAATATGTTGAGGCGGCGCGGGTGATCGGCTTTTCACCACGCAGGATCATGTGGCGACACATCCTGCCAAACACCCTCTCCCCCATACTGGTCATATCAACGGTCCAGGTGGCCAATGCGGTCATGAGCGAGGCCGCCCTGTCCTTCCTCGGTCTCGGCATGCCGGTGACCAAACCGTCCCTGGGATCCCTGATCAATTCCGGCTTCGAGTACATCTTTTCAGGCTCTTGGTGGATCACCCTTTTTCCAGGCTTCCTTCTGGTCCTGCTCATATTGGTCATCAATCTCTTGGGGGACTGGCTGCGCGACGTTTTAAACCCCAAGCTGTATAAGGGATAGGGGCAGGATATAGGAGTCACGAAGTCCTCTACGTCGTCAATCGTCCATCCAGTCCACCTATCCCTTAAATC
>NZ_JBUDSQ010000116.1:0-5387 GCF_054921335.1 Desulfoplanes sp.
GTAATTATTCAGGTGCATAAGACCGCCCTCACGTGTCCGGTGCAAGGCAATGCGCACGTTATTTTTCTCTGTGCCTCTGGCGTCTCGGGGCATATGGGATATCTCGGGTGGAGAGTCCAGTTGTACGCCTTTGGATTTTCATGCTTTTTGTGACAGACTTTGACGAGCAAGGTACTACAATGAAGCCCGATATATGGCTCTGATATCTTCTTCCGTCGGTTTGACCTTACTGTTGGGAATGTTTTTTGTTTTCACCGCTTTTTCGCTGAAAGCCACGATCTCTTTCCCGGTGATTGTTTCTTTTGCACCGAGCAGTCTGTCCAGGATGTTTTTGAACGCGTCCACCGTTTCCACGTTCATTGCCGCCAGAATTCTCGCTACGAGCCGGGGTTGCTTCTGTTCAACAAACTTTAAATATTCCGGGAGCAACAGACCGTTTGCGCGACCATGATCAATATCTTTGGAGTAGGTTAACGAATAGCCCATGGCATGGACAGCTGTTGTCCCGGTCTGGGCGATGACCATCCCGGCAAGCAGGGCGCACTGGGCCAGTTTGGCTCTGGTATCTTCGGAAAAATCCGCGCCCCCCTCGTCAGTGGATTCCACAAGTGCCTGGGCACATTCAATAAAAATCCGGATGCTTTCTTTTGCCAGGGCATCGGACACAATGGAGGCACGCACGGTGAGCATACCTTCCACTGCATGCGACAATGCGTCGACTGCGGTGTTGATCGTTGTCGCGGGCGGCAGCCCCGCCATATATCTGGGATCGATATAGGCCACTTTGGGAAAGATCAGCGGGGTGGCGATACTTGTTTTTGTTTCAGCCGCGTCATTGGTCAGGATAGAATACTGTGTCACTTCCGACCCGGTACCGGCTGTTGTCGGCACCGCTATAATGGGCAAAACCTCTCCGGAGTAGTTTCCGGAAAAGAGGTCCTTTTCATCAATATTCTGTCCGGCGAGCAGGGCCATGGCTTTTGCTGCATCCATGGGAGAGCCGCCGCCGATGGCAATGATACAATCGACCTTGTTTTCCCGGGCACAAGCAGCCCCTTCATAACTGCAGGCAATGGTCGGATTGCTCATAACCTTATCGAAGAGAACATAGTCGATGTTTTCTTTTTCAAGAGCCTCTATCACATCAGCCTGGGAACCATTTTTTTTGGCCGATCCGCGTCCTGTGACCAGCATTGCCTTTGTGCAATAGGCTCTGATCGCTGCGCTGTTGGCAACAATGCAGTCTTTCCCGGAGAAAACAGTGGTCGGCATGCTATATTTATAATTCATTTTTGTAACTATTCAGGTTTACATTTCAGCGCTACAACCTGCTGAAATCAAATGGTAGATTTGATTGCGAAGCAACCCGTGTGATGCATGGCTACATGATCGAGCGTACGGCCTCCTCGATCCTGCGGGCATCGGGTTTGTAGAAACGTTCCTGCGGAGGCGAGAACGGTACCGGGATGTTTCATATAGCCGTCACCTGTTCTGCGGCGGGGTTCATCTCGGGGAGGCTGAATTCCCGATCCCGTTTCGTACCAAAAACCCGCTCTCTGAACCGGGCCGGTGTC
This sequence comes from Desulfoplanes sp., assembly GCF_054921335.1. Lineage (NCBI taxonomy): Bacteria > Pseudomonadati > Thermodesulfobacteriota > Desulfovibrionia > Desulfovibrionales > Desulfoplanaceae > Desulfoplanes > Desulfoplanes sp. Next base: position 1,575 of record NZ_JBUDSQ010000116.1, read on the forward strand.
GTACCCGCAAACCGTTTGAAGGTTTTCGTCAGGTGGCTCTGACCCGCAAATCCCGTAAGAGCTGCCACCAGAGCCGGTTCCATTGGCGATCCGTCGCCTTTTCGGAAACAAGATGTTTGAGAGAGACGCCCGGAAAACTCGGATGGGGGTTCCAGGGGATGTTCTCAGCCGATAACGCGGTATTTTTGAGGAAGATGCAAGCATCTTCCAGACAGGTGAAAACTACGCACCCCACAACGTCGAAAGCGGGGCCGCCCAGAGCCTGTCGCCCAGAGGAAGCGTTTCCTCGCCGTCGTAGAGCAGTACGCCCGAGAGAAATGTATCTCCGGCAATATCACGCAAGCGCTTGAGTCCCCTCAGGTCGATCGTGGAAACAGTGGCTGAGGCTTTGACCTCCACCCCGACGATTTCCGACCTGGGATTTTCAATGACAAAGTCCACTTCGAATTTGTCATGATCCCGATAGTACAAGATCAGGTAATCCTCTTCGGCCACGGTACAATGCTTGTACAACTCCCCATACACAAACGTCTCCAGGACGCTTCCCAAGCGGGTTCTTTCTCGCGCGGCAACAACAGGTGTCATCCCGGACATGGTGGATACGACCCCTGAGTCCACAAATTGTATTTTCGGCGTCTTGACAATGCGATGCAGCCTGTTGTTCGACCACACTTCAATTCTTTTGAGCAGATACATCTGCTCAAAAATACCGATGTAACGAGCGGCGGTTTTGTGACTGAGTCCCACTCGACCAGCCAACTGCGAATAATTGCACATCTGACCAGCAACTTCAGCCAATGTGCGCAGAAATCGGGGGAGACAATCCAGATCTTCGACGTGTGCGATATCCCGCACGTCTCTCTGGATCATCGCATCGATGTATTGCTGTATCCAGGCCGTGCGGCGACGCGTTGTCGTACGCTGCAGGACCTCGGGGTACCCTCCCGCAAGCACCGCGTCTGAAAGATCCTTGCCCACCAGCAATATATCGACATCCGGCAGCGCCCCGGCAAAAACGCGATCCACCCAATTGACACCGGTTCCGGCAATCTCACCTCGGGACAGGGGGAGAAGAGTCAATGTTTCCATCCGGCCGGCAAGGGAATCGGCAACCAAAGGAATGGTTATCAGGTTTGCCGATCCTGTCACCAGAAAACGCCCGGGGCGCCGGTCCCCGTCAACGCTTTTCTTGATGGCCATGACAAGCTGAGGCGCTCGCTGGATTTCATCGATAACGGCTCTGTCCAGACTGCGTATCAGGCCTACAGGATCTTCCCGGGCAGCCAGCAGGGTCAGTTCGTCGTCCAGGGTCAGATAGCGCATGTGCCCGTCGGCCACATGGCGGGCAAGGGTGGTTTTCCCCGACTGCCGAGGACCGTTTATGAGCACAACAGGCGTATCCTCCATGGCTTCCCGGATACGCGTCTCCAAAAATCGGGGATACAGATACTGTGTTTGATCCATACGTATCGATATCCGTAAATTTGGGAATGAGTCAACGTAAATTTGGGAATGAATCAACGTAAATCTGGGAATGAGTTATCGTAAATCTGGGAATAGATCGTTGTAACTACTCAAAAAAGTATATAAAAACAAAAAATATTCGTAACTATTCAGCCTGCCTTCCCCAAGAATCAGAATTATAAATTTAAGAAATTTAAGAAATTTAAGAAATTACAAGCGGTTATCGCCCAGGTCTTCAATTTCTAAAATTTCTGAAATCCTTAAATCTGTAAAATTTACGGGATGACGCTCAAATTTAACGATACATTCCAACCTGTTGCTCCTGTTAAATTTTACCTGAATAGTTACAAATATTCAAATTTCAGAAAACGCCGATCGTCTGTCCGTAACCATCTAATCAAACCGCCGGGAAACATGAGCAGAGGATACTGAGCGATCCTGAGCAAGTCAGGGATGTGACGAGTCCTGAAAAAAAGTGGTCACTTTTCGAGTCGAATTTTCCTTTTTGACGTCATCCCGGCGAAGGCCGGGATCTTGACGGCCAGGGGTGAGGCTGAAACCTCCAAACAATGCCGAACCTGGAGAGATCCCGGATCACGTCCGGGATGACATGTTTTTTTCCGCACTCAGAGTTCTGTTTTCTGTACCCTATCCTGATATCATGGTGACCCTTCTATATTCTTTGAAAAGCCGAGCAGACGCTCGGCGTTCCCTGGAGAAGAAAAGGTATGATCGGGTCATGACCCACCGCATAGCTACAAATGGTCGTGAGCTGCTCATTTTGCATATTTTTATAGACAAAAATTGACTTTTCACCCAAATTGCCTACGATAATGCGCATGGATTTACTGGAAATCGGAACCACCATCGCGGCCCGTCGCAAGGAGCGCAAAATGTCCCAGACCGACCTCGCCCGGTACACCGGACTTTCCCGGGCGTTCATCAGCAATCTGGAACGGGGAATCGCTCCTGATGTCGGGATAAAACGGGTGATGCGCATCCTGGATGTCTTCAACATGGAGATTACCTTGAGGAAACATCCCGGACCGCCGACCCTGGATGATTTCGCGCAGGAAAGGGAAGATGCTGAACGTACTGGCAGGTAACAGGATCGCAGGACAGCTGAACAGGGTGTCGGGAAACACCTTTTCCTTCACCTATGTGCCGGGTGCCGGAGAAGAGGAGGCCGTCTCCCTGACCATGCCGGTGAGACCCGAATCATGGATGTGGCGTCACGGCCTGCATCCCATATTCGACATGAACCTTCCCGAAGGCGCGCTCAGACGCTGGATCGAAGACATGTTCTCCAAGGCCGTGCCGGACTTTGACGATCTCGAACTTCTCAGGATCACGGGGAGCTCCCAGATCGGTCGGTTGCAGTACCGGGAGCCCGATACCGGAATCAAACCCATGCAGTCGGTCAGCGTGGAGGAAATACTGACCTATCAGGGGGCGGAAGATCTCTTTCAGGATCTTCTCAAAATCTATGCCGCGTCATCCGGCATTTCCGGGGTCCAGCCCAAAATCCTCATCAGAGCCATTGATGGCGAAAAGATGAGCCCCGAACACAAGCTGACGGTCCAGGCGTCCACCCATATCGTGAAAACCTGGGATGCCCGGTACCTCGAACTTGCCCGCAACGAATATTGCTGTCTCCGGGCGGCGGAGTTGAGCGGCATGGAGGTTCCGCCGTTCCGTATCTCGGAGAACGGCCGATTTCTTGTCATCGAACGATTCGACATGGGAGAGCACGGCTATCTGGGCATGGAAGATTTCTGCGTCCTCCAGGGGCTTGCATCAAAGCAAAAGTACTCGGGATCGTTGGAAAGACTTCTCAAGGGAGTGAAGGCATTCACCGATGAGGCAGACAGACACGCGTCCTGCCGAGAAGTCTTCAAGATGATCGTTCTCTCCGTTGGCCTGCGCAACGGAGACGCGCATCTCAAAAATTTCTGCCTGCTCTACGACTCCCCGGCAGGACGATCGGGCAGACTCGCCCCGGTCTTCGATCACGTCACCACCACAGCCTACCTCCCCAACGACACCATGGCCCTGACCCTCAAGGGAACAAAACGCTGGCCCGCCAGAAAGAGACTTATGGAATTCGGGACATCCCATTGCGACCTCTCCTCCCGTGAAGCATCCGAGGCCATAAACGAGGTTGCAGAAGGCATCAGCCAGGCACGGAAGGAGGTGGATGGGTACGCAAGGTCACTGCCCGAATTCAGGGAAATTGCCGATAAGATGCTCCGGGCGTGGGAGGAGGGATTGGAAGGGTTGGCGGACAAGCCATAAAAAAACCGGCACGTAAGACGTCAGGGGCCGGGGGCGAGTCCCGAACCAAGGCCG
>NZ_JBUDSQ010000117.1:0-5122 GCF_054921335.1 Desulfoplanes sp.
CGTGCTTTTCCGGGAGTTGTTCGGAGATCTACCGGGAAAAGGCGTTTACCGATGCCGGGTACGGACCTGGGGAGAGGCTGCCCGTGGCCAGGGAGCTGGGGGAGACGAGTCTGATGTTCCTGGTGCACCCGACGCTGAAGGTGGAGGAGATTGAGCAGACGTGTGCGGTTGTTGAGGAAGTGATGGGGAACAGCAGTTTTAGGTGTTAGGTGTTAGGTTTTAGGTGGTTAGGTAACGGCTAAGGAGACCCGGAGACTGGAGTAGGGAGACCGGAGGCCGGGAAAGATATAAGACAGGGATGACGGAGGCGGAGACGAAAATTGGGAGGAAGAATCTGTATGAATTTTCAAAGCGAGGTAGTTTATGGGTTCTGCGACGTCAAATAGGGGGCGGGGGCGGTATAATCCGAAAAGACGGTTGTACAAAGGATTGGCCGGGGACAGGGCTGAAGTTCTTGCCCGTTCTGTCGTGTACAGAGGCAGTCCTCTGCATAAGCGATCGCCGGGGGATTTCGGATTGACACCTCCATCTTCTCCCAGACCGGGCAAAACGCTGTGTGACGGTGTCGGTATTTTTCAGCTGAAGATTGCCACCCGTCTTCTCAGGCAGGGAGCCGAGAACGGCCTGGTAAGCAAGGATGCCGATCACGGGTTTCCTCGTTATATCTGGATGGTCATCAATGAGGATGACGTTCTTGAAGCTCGTTGTGACGATCCAAAAAACGGCACCTATCACGGATATCCTTTGGAAAAAAATGATCCCATGGCAGATGTGGTCATCAAGCAGTGGCAGGAGCGATGTCATGAGTGAAAATCTCGAATTTCAATGGGAATGGCTGTCCCCTTTTGAGCCTTCTTCGGTTGAAGGTCTCACTTTTGCCGACATGAAAATATCTGTCGGCGGACGGGCGGTCACTGAGCTGGAGGATGACAGGTCCCAGACATTGCGTAAGGGGATGTATATTTCTGCGTATCCGCTGGCCCTGTTTCTTGCGGCCAACTGGTGGCGATTGCGGTGGGAGCCGAAACCCTTGCAGGAAGATCCCGAGTGGCGGATGCGTCATTGTCTACCTGCCATCGGGGAAGGTTATGTCTGGCCGGATCTTACCTTTACCAGTGACGGCGAAGGTATTCTGCTCACTGTCCGCAGTCGTGAAAAATCCAGGACCTCGCCGGTTCGATATATTGCCGATTTTTCCGCATGGGTACCGGCAAAATCTTTTGAAGGAGCTATCCGGCATTGCATCGAGGGAGTTCTGTCCCGTCTGGACGCCGTGGGGATGACCAATACGGATCTCGTCGATCTGTGGGATGAAGTCCGGAAGGAAAATGACGATTTCGCCATTGCCCGCATGCGGCGTATTGAGGCGCTTGCAGGGTATGACCCGGATGAAGCTCCTGAATCTTTTGTGCGGGATCTCCTCAATACGGAATCTGAAGTGGGTTTACCTGCGATTCAGGAGTTGGCAGCGGCATCGAAAAACAGAGCATTAGACGACTTGAAACTGCTGCAGGAATCTTTGCAAACGAAAGGGGTAGACTTTCAGATTGCCGATTTCAATCGCCTTGTTTCCGATGCACAACCAAAACAATCTTCAGCCACGCCATGGCAACAGGCTTATGCTGCGGCTCAAAAGGTCCGTGATATTTGGGGACTGGCCGAAGAACCGATTTCCAACATTCGCCTGGCCGATTTGGTCGGTGTGCACCGCAATGTTCTGGAAGACGATCATGAATCGGGCAGGGTTCTGCATGCTCCTTACAGTGCGAGCACTTGGAACAGGGAAAACGACGACAGGCGGCTCATATTGAACCGTAAACCTGTCACCAGTCGTCGTTTCGCCATATGCAGGCTGGTCGGTGACAGGCTTTTGGGCATGGATGACGGACGGCTTTCTGCTGCCACGGACGCGGGTACGAGCCGGCAGAAATTCCAGCGTGCTTTTGCCCAGGGGCTCCTTTGTCCCTTTGATGCGTTGATGGATTTCATAGGCAAGGCTGTTCCCAGCGATGACGACATTGAAGATGCCGCAGCTCATTTTCTGGTGTCACCGAGGCTTGTCTATACCACTCTCGTGAATCATCATGTCTTGCCTCGGGAAATCGTGTTTGGGTAGGGGGAGGTAAAGAAAGGCTCGAGGAAAGGCAAGGACAAGGATAAAGGCAGGCGAGAGGCTAGGGGTTATAGGCGAGAGGCGAGAGGCGAGAGGCTATGGGCGAGCGAAAGCATAGCCGGGTCTGACCCTGGTAATTAATTGTTTTTACAGGTAATGATCCTTAAAATAAGGGCTGACATGGCCTTAGAGTGTACTTTTTGATGCCAAAAAGGGGCTTCTAATCTTTCTTTGAGCAAGCTGAGTCTGTACAAATACCAGATGATTTCAACATCCGTGGTGGGGGCATTCAGTTTTGTGAATCAGGATGTGGTTTCTTAATACAAGAAACCAAAAGCCCATAATGGGATTTTTTTTAATGAGCCCACTTCTATATTGTCTTGTGCGATATAAGCTGCATCAAGTTTTTTTATCTGCTTTCTGGTTTTTCCCGGGCCGCCTATTTCAAAAATAAAGGTGTCGTCCACAATGAAATCGGCTTTGTCATGATAGTGTATTTGGTGGCTATGGCTTAGCTGGGAAACAAAAAAACTTTCCCGAAGACTGCCCGCATTGGGCTGCGCACACAATACCTGAAATATATTCGGGTTGTTCAGCAGCAATTTATCAGGTTTATTAACTGTCCTCATTCCCGCACCGCCCCTTATCTGATGAATAAGGGATGCTTTGGACATCAAGGCTAAATATTTTGAGACTGTTGGCCATGACGTTCCAATGGCCGAGCTTATTTTCATTTTGTTTAACTCTACAGGTGGTGTGGTACACAGCATATAAAGCAGCTTTTTCAGCTTATCAATCTTGCCGGGGTCTATATTAAATATGGCGGGCAGATCTGATTCAAGGGTTATATTAATCACCTCAAGCAGCTTCATTGGATAGTTTTCAATTGATTCCAGATAGAAAGGGTAGGCACCATACTTTATGTATTTTAAAAAATATTCTATGGGGCGGATTTTGGTGGTAACCTGACTTGAAAGTGCCAAATGATTGTTTATCACTTCTTCCAATGAAACAACATTAAATGAGATTGCGGTTTCTATTTCCAGAAATTCTCTAAAGGAAAGTGCGGGCAGTTGATACATTGCCACCCGCCGGGAAAGATCTGCCGACTCATAATCCAATTGAATAGCCGAAGAACCTGAAAAAATTACCTGGAGATCAAATGTATCACGAATTGCTTTCAGGTGAGGGGCAAATCCTCTGGATTTATGAATTTCATCTAAAAGCAATAACCTGCCGCCCTCCTGGAAAAAATCCTGGGCTGAATCATAAAGACTGACACCTGCCATGGCAGGATGATCACAGGAGATGTATAAAATTTTTTCTATCGGGTATCCTGACCTGTGTGCGTATTGAAGCAGCAGTGTGGTTTTGCCGGCTCCCCGTGCCCCCTTGATGCCAATCAATTGTTCTTTTGAGTTGATCTGTTCGAGTAAAAAACGTTCGTAAACCTCAACAGGGCGAGATAAAATAAAAAATGAAGCCTGCCTGATGACATTGGGAATCATGATATAAACTCTTGTTAAAGTTGAATCTATCTTTTATATAAAATAGACATTATATCAAAGTAGGATTGATGTAAAGCTTAATTATAATTAGCGGGGTCTGACCCAAGCAAGTAGCTGAAGGCAGGATGCCAAAGGACGGACTCGAGATGTTTTCAAATAGTGAAAAAAGCCTGAATTCAGGAAGGTTGAAATATGCTGAATACAAAATTTTCCCCTTGGCCATTTTTTGAGCCCGATGAGATAGCCTCTGCCACCCGACCGCTCACAAGTGGGCGGGTCAATTACTGGACCGGGCAGGAAGGCCGGGAATTCGAAAAGGAATATGCCGCCTATACGGGGCGCAGCCATGGGATTGCCCTGGCCAACGGGACCTTGGCTATCGAGCTTGCCCTGTACGCCCTGGGCATCGGAGCGGGGGATGAGGTGATCACCACGGCGCGGACCTTCATTGCCTCGGCAAGTTCCGCTGTCATGCGCGGGGCTGTTCCCGTGATCGCGGATGTTGATCCCGTGTCCCAGAACATCACTGCCGAGACCATCCGTGCTGTGCTTACCCCCCGGACCAAAGCCGTCATCTGCGTGCATCTGGCCGGGTGGCCCTGTGACATGGATGAGATCATGGCTCTTGCTGAAGAAAAGGGGCTGTATGTGATCGAGGACTGCGCCCAGGCCCATGGGGCAACATACAAGGACAAACCAGTGGGTTCCTTCGGCCATATAGCCGCGTTTTCCTTTTGCCAGGACAAGATCATGACCACAGGCGGCGAAGGCGGGATGCTGGTCATGGATGACGAAGCCCTCTGGAAAAAGGCGTGGGCCTTTAAGGATCACGGCAAGAGCTGGGACGCGGTCTATGTGCGAAAGCATGCGCCGGGGTTTCGCTGGCTGCATGAATCCTTTGGCACCAACTGGCGCATGACCGAAATGCAGGCCGCCATCGGCCGGGTGCAGCTTAAAAAGCTGGATGCGTGGGTGGCAACGCGGCGCGGGCATGCCGGGAGGTTGAGCGCGTGTTTTCAGCAGATCCCGGCTCTTCGCGTGACCCTGCCCGGCGCGGATATCTTTCATGCCTATTACAAGTATTATGTGTTTGTCCGGCCTGAGATGCTGCGAGATGGGTGGAGCAGGGACCGGATCATGAACGAGATCGTCAAACAGGGGGTACCGTGCTATTCCGGCAGCTGCTCGGAGATTTACCGGGAAAAGGCGTTTACCGATGCCGGGTACGGCCCGGAAGAAAGATTACCGGTGGCCAGAGAACTGGGGGAGACGAGCCTGATGTTCCTGGTGCATCCGACGCTTACGGATGACGAGATTGAGAAGACGTGCGAGGTTGTTCGGGAAGTGATGGGGAACAGCAGTTTTAGGTGTTAGGCTTTCACCAACAAAAACGTAAGAAAAATTCGCGTTTTTCCATGGCTATGAGCAGAGAGCAAGCTCTTGCGTGATCCCCCTGTGTCAGGGAAGTTGTCGCCTCTTCTGAAATTCACCTAAGGGGGCC
>NZ_JBUDSQ010000118.1:0-5031 GCF_054921335.1 Desulfoplanes sp.
GGGAAAGGGGGGATTTCGGGAATTGCTTGTTTGGCAGAGGTCCAAGGCTCTTGCTGTTGAGATTTATCGGTTGACGAGTTGTGGGGCGGTGGCGAAGGATTTTGGGTTGAAGGACCAGATGCGGCGGTGTGCGGTGAGTGTGCCGAGTAATATCGCCGAGGGGGATGAGCGGTTTTCGGATAAGGAGGCTGTTCGGTTTTTCTATATCGCCAAAGGGTCTCTGGCTGAATTGCGGACGCAGTTTGAAATCGGGCATGAGATTGGATATTTTGATGTTCGGACATTTGGTTCGATTGATGCGGAATGTTGTGAGATTGGGAATATGTTGGGTGGGTTGATTCGGGTTAGGAAGGGGAAAGGTTAGAGGCGAGAGGCGAGAGGCGAGAGGCGAGAGGCTAGGGGCTAGAGGCGGGCGGCGAAGTTGTTGAGACGCCGGAGAGAGGTGGTGTCATGTTGTTTGAAGAGTATTTAAAGAGTGGGGATGCTCGTTTAGTCGAAGTTTTTGCTGTGCATGAGCAAAGCAGGAGCGACGCGTTTGAGTGTTTAAGCCCTTCGGTGCTCAAGGTGCTTGGCGAGGATGACCTGCTCCAGATTGAAGAGAAAGCGTTGAGATTTGGTTTGGATTGTGAACAGGCCATGGCTGCTTTGCTGTTGTGGTTGGGAAGAGGTGGAAAGAATCAGGATATGTGTATCTCTTTTGTGCAGGCGATGCAGAATTATTTTGATTCCTGTTCCTGGTACGATGATGAGCCGCTTGTGCTGCACTTTGTTTTGAATTCATTTTCCTATTATTTTCCACTTAGATCGTTAAAGCACTGCTCTGATGAGGATAAAAGAGAGGTTGACAGCCTCGTACGATGTATATCGAATCATATCCATGAACGGATTGGTGAAAAATTCGACCTTACTTCTCTTTGTGAGTACTGGGTTCTCAAGGCCTTGTATCCGCTTTTTGATACCAGGAAGGGCAATGTTCCTGGTCTGGATCATTTTCAAAATGTAGTGCAGGAGCTTTTTAGCTGTTACATCAAATGCGATGATCTGTTTCATGCAGAGTGGATTATCAGGGATATGCAGGAATGCAAGGCCCTTTGTTGGCCGGATCTCAATGCGAATAGGGAGCAGCTGGCTTTGTCGTTGCTGCAGAATACGGAAAACGATTGCAGCCTGCGAGGATTGATTGCGGCGCGCCAGGCTGCCGCAATATTTGAGAAAATTTCTGATCGACCGGCATATGATCAAGCCATGTGCGTGGTGCGGGATATTACCGAAAACCTGACCTTTGATGAATTGTATAATCGGGTTCCGGATGAGCTGCAGGCGATGCTGGATAAGAGGCGGAAGAAGTCGGTTCAATTTTTGGAGCAGGAGAAAAAGAGATCGAATTGCTTCGATTGCCTCGAAGTGCTGTTTGGGACTGTTCGATTTCCGAGTAAGAGTGCGGTTCAGGAAAGTGCTTCGAACGGTCTCCCGCTTTCATATCATATTGCTCAAATCCAGACCATGACTAAGGGCAGGCAGGGGACAGTTGGTTGCTCTGAAAAAGAAGATGAAAAGCAAAAGGAGCTTGAATCCCATTGGGCATGCAGCCTTTACCTTCATCAGTTACCGGTTGTCACCATTCTTGACATAGAAAATATATGGTGCTGGATTTGTGACAATTTTTCTCATGAAGAGATCCGGGACGCTTTCCTGGCGAAATATCAAGCTTCCATACTGTATGAGACGACAAGATCCGCTCTGGTGGCGGATATGGGAAAAAGACTATGCGAAGGGGACTGGGGCGGCTTTCTGTATCCGGCAGTTCTTCAGATCGAACATTTTCTGCGTCTTTTCCTGCACAAAACTGGGCACAATGTGAGTGCAGGAAATTTGAAGAAGATCGAGAATATTACTATGGGCAGCCTGCTGCGAAAGTTTGAGGATCAGATTTCAGCGCAGTTTGGCGATGATTTCTGGTATTTTCTTTGGATGATGTTCGGGTATGAACATGGACCGAATGTCCGGAATGCCTTAGCTCATGGGCTCGGAATACCCTATCTGAATTTTTCGTACGGTATGCTTTTTATGCATGCACTTGGGTATCTTTGGCATCATGCGCCATTGGTGGTTGGTGTTCGGACCAAAGAGGAGGGGAAAGGGAATAGGCAATAGAGGAGAGGTTAGGGGCTAGAGGCGAGAGGCCGGGGTGGGAAGTGTGAGTTGGAACGTGGTGTGTTGAGGTGCGTATGAGAGTTACTCGGGTTCGGGTTGAGAATTTTAAGTCGCTGGTTGGGTTTGATCTTGAGTTGGCGAAGTTCAGTTGTCTGATCGGGCTTAACGGGGCCGGGAAGTCTACTGTATTGCAGTTTTTTGATTTTTTGGCCCAGCAGTTTTCCGGGGATATGAAGACATGGCTCAGGCAGAGGCACTGGAAACCCGCTGAACTGAATTCCAGGCTGTCTTCCAGGAGTAATATCGAGTTTACGGTGTGCTTGGAGGACGCTCGGGTTCCCATTGAGTGGTGGGGAAGCTTCAACAGGAAAGAGCTTCGTTGTACCAAAGAACGGATTTCGTGGGGCGGGAAGGTGCTTTTGAAAGTGGAAGATGGGCACTATTTCATTTTTGAGTATGTAGACGGGAAGGCGACATCGCCTGCTCGAGGAGGAGAGATCCCCTTTGAGTATCAGGGGTCGATCGTGTCTCAGCTCAAGGAGGACCATCTTCCGAATCCGTTGCGATATGTTAAGAAATTTTTTTTGAAGATCCATGCTCTGGATATGCTTTCGCCTGAACTTTTGCGTCAGCGGACGCGTGAGGCGCAAGGGTCTCTGGGGGTTGGCGGGGAGCGCCTCTCGGCGTTTCTGCATGAACTCGGGAAGGATAAACGCATGAGGATCGCCAGGCGGTTGAAGGATGTGTACCCGCATTTGCAGGAGGTCGAAGTCAAGTCGCTTAAATCGGGATGGAAAGCACTGCACGTTTTCGAATCCTTTGCGGGCAAAAAACTGGATACCGAAGCCCGTCACGTGAATGACGGACTCTTGCGGCTGCTGGCGATTTTTGCCCAGTTAAGCAGTGCCGAAGGGTTCCTGCTCCTGGACGAAATTGAGAACGGCATGAATCCGGAGCTGGTTGAGTTTCTGTTGGACAGCCTTGTTGAAACTCCTGCTCAGGTAATGGTCACGACCCATAGCCCGCTCATCCTGAATTACCTTGAAGATCCTGTTGCCGAGGCCGGTGTTGTGTACTTGTACAAAAATGAGCAGGGACATACCCGGGCCATCCGGTTTTTCGACATTCCCTCCATGAAGGCCAAGCTTCGGGTGATGGGACCGGGGGAGGCGTATGAGGATACACTGTTGGGAGAATTGTATTTGGAGATTCGGGAGTTGCAAGATGGCTAGGGGATAGTGGCTAGAGGCTAGAGAGTAGAGTGGGAGATGAGAGGCTGGTTGTGGCGGAGTGAATTGGTTGGAGTGAGGGGGATGGGATGTTTTTGTTGGTGAGTGGGGAAGGGGCTACTGATATGGGGACGGAGGATGAGCTGGGGCCTATGGCGCGTTTTGTGGATCAGTGGATTGAGCGGCGGTTGCAGTACTCTCTGGTAGAGGCGGATGCTGTGGAGTTGATTCCGGAGACGGTGCTGGCTGTGCACTCGAAACAGTTGAAATCTCTTTCAAAGCGCGGAAAAAAGGTGCCTTCTGAAACCAGATTTTTTTACAAGAATGCTCGGGCCCTGGCTCGTTTGGCTAGTCAGCGGCACAAGGACTGCGGCGGTGATGTCGTGGCGGTTCTTTTTCGGGATGCTGATGGGACTGTCAGTGCCGGCCGGGGAGAGTGGAACGCAAAGCATGACTCCATTCTCAAGGGGTTTGAGGCCGAAACCTTTGATCTTGGGGTTGCTATGGTTCCGAAGCCAAAATCCGAAGCCTGGATTCTCTGTGCCCTTGAGCATCGCTATCAGAACTGCGATCAACTTGAACAGTCTTCAGGAAATGATCGTTCCCCGAACTCATTGAAAAAGCGACTGGAGAGGCTTCTCGGACAGCCTGCAAACCGTACACTTCTTATGGAGAAGGTTGAAAGCGGACAGCTTGAGATGTCGCGGATTATGATGCCGAGCATGGTCGCATTCAAAAAACGTTGTGATGCTGTGCTGGATTTGCTGGGAGTGTCTCTATGAAGATAATAGGCACGCAGCGAGAGGGTGTAGACAAGAGGTGGGGGACAGGGAGAAGGGCGACAAGAACGAGGTCGTAGATCGGAGGTCTGATGTCGGGGGAGGTTCGAGATCGGACTTGATCCGGTATCTCTGCGGTTATGGCATGGCTTTGACGTTTTGGTCACGTCGCGGGCCATCAAGATCCCGGCCAGCGCCGGGATGACGTCTAAAAAGGAAAATCCGGCTCCAAAAGTGACAACTTTTTTGATAATTACCGCGAGCCGTGATGGGTATATTAGGAATGGTAAGATTCGGCGCATGATTGTGGAAACGTTGGGGAAGGCGAGAGGGGGAAAGGGACGCGGTGTTTAAACGAATATTTGATTGTATCGTTACAGCAACCGGATTGATTGTTATCAGTCCGGTTCTTCTTGTTTTGTGCTATCTGGTCCGCAAAAATATGGGTGATCCCATTTTCTTCAGACAGCAACGTCCAGGCCTTCACGGCAAACCCTTTCACATGTATAAATTCCGCACCATGACCAATGCCTGTGACGGTGACGGCTGTCTGCTTCCTGATTGTGATCGGCTGACTCCCTTGGGGCGGTTTCTTCGGTCCACATCTTTGGACGAACTCCCCGAACTGCTCAATGTGCTGCGCGGAGAGATGAGCCTGGTGGGGCCTCGGCCGCTGCTCATGCAGTATCTGGATCGCTATACCCCTGAGCAGGCCAGGCGGCATGAGGTGCGGCCCGGGGTGACCGGATGGGCGCAGGTGAATGGGCGCAATGCGCTTTCGTGGGAAGAGAAGTTCAAAGGACGGTTTTAGGTTTTAAGATTTAGGTTTTAGGGAACAACAAAAGCGAAAAACCCGGAATGAAACGAGA
>NZ_JBUDSQ010000119.1:0-4951 GCF_054921335.1 Desulfoplanes sp.
CAGTTGAATGACCCGATTGTGGTACTCTTTGGTACTGGTGAAGTGAAAATGGCTCATTTTGGTGATGGAGTGCCGGAACGCCTCATCAACAGCACCCTGAGTGGTTTCTCCGCCATGCAGGTGAGCAACAGGAACCCTATGATTCATGCAGACACAGGCCATGGCCATAGATTCGAAGCGATCCCCCAAAATAACCACCAGGTCCGGGTTCAAGCGTTCCAAAGCCTCACTGAAACCTATCAGCCCGAGCCCCATGGATTTACTTATCCCGACAGGCGAGTCGGAACTGAGGAGCATCTCCACCTGTTCATCGATGGAAAAGCCATCTTCTTCAATCAGGGTCCGGGTCTTACCGAACTCCGGCGACAAATGCATCCCTGTGACAAGCAATTGAAGTTGCAGGTCGCTGTCCTGCCGAATACTGTCCATCAATAGCTTCAAAAGGCCGTATTCGGCGCGAGTACCGGTAAAAATACAAATTTTTCGCATCATCCTGAACGCCTTACTCAAGTTACATCTTTATGAAATCATCATCTTGGAAATCCTGCTTGGCAAAAGTCCCGACAACCTCATCCCATCGCATGGGAGACAAACCAGTGCCTGGCCGTTTTACTGCCAGATTCTCTTCGGAAAGAATTTCGCCTTTTAGAATTTTTTGCCCGGCCACGATACTCTTCCTGGCAATGGGTTTGTTCTTGCTCTCCGAGGGAGAAGGAGTCTTGATGCCACTTCCCATGGCCGTTTCGATATTTCTGATCGATCGAACCATATCTTCGAGTTCCCCAGGTTCGAGACTTGCCCGGTGGTCTGGTCCTGGCAGATTACGATCCAGCGTAAAGTGCTTTTCAATGACTGTGGCCCCTATGGCAACGGCTGCTATGGGAACTTCGATGCCCACTGTGTGATCGGAGTATCCGACACGGATACCGGGAAACGCAGCCTCAATGGTTTTCATGGCCAGAAGGTTCACATCCTGCATCGGCGTCGGATATTCTGTATTGCAATGCAGAACGGTGATGTTGTCTCGAGGAGTTCCCGCAGTTTTCAAAACTGAAAGGGCGTCCTCTATTTCACCTAGATCAGCCATGCCGGTGGACATGATCACTTCCTGTTTCAAGGAACCGATCTTGCGCAGGTAGGGGAGATTTGTGATTTCGCCGGATGCGATCTTCCAGACATTCTGCCCTATGTCGCTCAAAAAATCAGCGGACTCCAAATCAAAGGGGGTCGATAAAAACCTGATTTCGCACCTTTTGCAATAGGCCATCAGTTCGACATGATCGGCAGTGGATAACTCCAACCGCTTGAGCATCTCGAACTGCGTTTGTTCGCCATCCGTTGTCTTTTTTTGATATTCCGCCTTTACAGCATGTTTGGCGACAATATTTTCAGCCCTGAATGTCTGGAATTTGACGACATCCGCCCCTGCATGAGCAGCAACTTCAACAAGTTTTTTTGCCTGTTCGAGGGAGCCGTTGTGATTCACACCTGCTTCGGCAATGATCAAGACACTCATTTTATTTTCTCTCGATGTGATTGTGTTCCGGAAATCAGAGACATGGCCTTCCCAAAATGATTTTTTTGCAACGTCACCGACTGAACGGTACATGATTGCGAGCCCAGAAAAGAACCATCTCGTACAGATGCATCACCATTGACGATCGCCCCCGTGGATACATGGCAATGATCCCCTATGAATGCATCGTGTTCGACTAAGGCTTTCGTATTAATGATCCCGTTTACTCCAACTCTGGCCCCGGCATTGACTACCGCATGATGCATGACAATGGACCCGGAGGCGACCGCCGCATGCCTCGAGACATATGCAAAAGGGGATATGATGACGGGAAGATGAAATCCCAGGGAGGTGAGCAATTCAAAAAGTTTTATCCGGACTGTAGATGAACCTATCTGGCCGACCGTGATCAAAGCATGCTCAATCTGCTGCCTCAAGTTGGGCAAGTCATCATCTGAGCCCAAAACAGGATACCCCAAAACATTGTCACTCAGAGCAGCGTCAGGGCGATCCACAACCCCCGCAATGGAAAATCTGTTCTCCTGCTCGATCACATCGATGCAGGATCGGCAGTGGCCACCTGCACCAACCAGGATGATCTCCGGCTTACTCACCGTTTCGAACCCCGCTCGGCAGATTCACCACCCGCTCCCGCAACCATTTCGCATTTTTTACCGGACCGGACTGGCAATCTTTGTAAATGGCCAATTCGGTCATCAACTTCCAGATTGGCCGGACCATCACCCCTTTCGCATTCACTGTTTCAAGAAATCCATCCTTGGCAGTTCCATTCTCCAGGGCAATGGCACACAGCCAGTAATTGCTGCGTGTACCTGCAGGTTCTTCCAAAAATTCGGCCCAGTCCTTGTCCTTGAAAAATTGACTGTACTCAAGAGCGAAGTGGCGTTTTTCCTCCAGAATATCCGGCAGACGTTCCAGCTGGGCACAGGCCAGTGCCGCGTTCAGATTGGGCATGCGGAAGTTGTAGCCTATTTCATCATGCTCAAAATCCCATGGGTGAGGTACTTTGGCCGTGGTGGTCAGATGTTTTGCCCTGGCACCCAGAGCTTCATCATGAGTCAGGATGGCCCCACCTCCGCCGCAGGTGATGGCTTTGTTGCCGTTGAAGCTCAAAATGCCGATATCGCCGAACAGGCCGCAATGAGTTTTGCCTACATAGGAGCCAATGGCTTCAGCGGCATCCTCAACAACCGGAATCGACCATTTGCGGGCAATCTCCACGATCCGTTCGATCCCGCAGGGATGACCGAATGTGTGCATGGGGAGGATTGCACCAATACGACGATTGGTGGCTTTGTTGTATGCGTGAGCTTGCGAGGTTTCCATTTCAGCCTTCCTCATCTCAGCATTCTCCACCAACCACGCTTCCAGGGCATCCGGACTGAGCCCCATGGTGTCACGGTCGACATCAGTAAAAACAGGGTGAGCCCCTGAATGTGCAATGGCATTGGCTGTTGCAACAAAGGTCAGGGGTTGCGTGATGACTTCATCCCCAAACCCGACGCCAACCAGCCTGAGAGCGGCCTGAAGTGCTGTCGTGCCATTGACCGTAGCCACGGCCCGCGTTGCCCCCGTAAAAGCGGCCAGGTCGCGTTCGAACCGATTCACATATTCGCCCACGCTGGAAACAAAGGTCGAGTCAATGGCATCGAGTACATATTCCCGATCATGCTCCTTGAATGTCGGTGCATGGAGCGGGATAAACTCCTCCGGTTGCCTGTAATGGCTTCGGATAAATTGAATAAGGTCACTATACATTGTACAGATCAATTTTATAGCGTGATAGATTTTCAGGCTTACTAAGCCACTCTATAGTCAAACGTAATCCTTCACGGATTGAATATTTAGGCTTAAATCCCGTGAGATTGTGAATTTTGGTATTGTCACACCACAGTCTGAAGACTTCTGAATTCTCCGGGCGGATACGGGCCTGATCGGTCACAAATTTGACATCGGAATCCATGAGTTCCTTGATCAGGTTGAGGGTATCTCCAACCGAGATCTCGAAATTGGAACCGATGTTGACCACCTCGCCGATAGTCTTGTCGGACTCGGCCAGGGCGATGAAGCCACGGCAGGTATCAAGCACATAGTTGAAATCCCGGGTAGGCGAGACATCTCCGAGCGTGATCTGTTTTTTCCCGGCTGCAATCTGCATGATGATGGTCGGGATAACTGCACGTGCGCTCTGACGAGGACCGTACGTATTGAACGGCCGGGCAATGGTGACGGGCAAGTCAAAAGCCGAATGAAAACTCAGGGCCATGGAGTCCGCCCCAACTTTGGTTGCCGAGTAGGGTGACTGGGGCTGCAAGGGGTGCTTTTCGTCAATGGGTACGTATTGAGCGGTACCATATACTTCTGAAGTGGATGTATGAATAAGGCGTGTACATCCGTTCTCCTTGGCCGCCTGGCAGATATTGAGGGTGCCTTTGACATTGGTGTCCACGTAGCTGTCCGGAGCGATGTAGGAATAGGGAATGGCAATGAGGGCCGCCAAATGAAAGATTGTGTCAATTCCCTTGGTGATTTCCTTGCAGAAATGGGGGTCTCGGATGTCTCCGCATACGACTTCGAGGTTATCATTTTTGGGGACCTCTTCCAGCCAGCCCCAATCGTTGAAGGAATTATAAAGGCTGAGAGCTCGGACCTTGCAACCTTTGGCAAGGATCGTTTCTGTAAGGTGGGAGCCGATGAAACCCTCTGCGCCGGTGATGAGGATGTGTTTATTTCGCATTGGTTCTGAGCGGTGTTGAGAGGTTGGCATTCATTTATAAAGATACATGAAGAGTATTCTTGGGGGACTGTGAATGCCGTCAAAAAAATGTCGTATCGGTGAAGATATGTCTAGTAAAAGCAACTAGAGCGCCAAGGGAGAATGTTTGTGGAATTCCGACATGATAAGCGTTTGATCGTGGGGTGAAATTTATTGACGGAAATATTTCGCTAGCAGCTATCTGCCGAGGATTCAATGATTTTCAGGGAAAGATTTATTTTTTCGGGGAACACTCTGCGTTCCGAGAGGGGGAGGGGGGAAGCGAGGTGTAGGCAGGGGGAACATATTGATTTGAGGGATGGTAGTGAAAACCAGATCCTCAATGACCTTTCGAGGTTGAGCAGAAATTTTATGCAAGTCTTTGATATGTGCCTATGGGGTCTGACCCCTCGAACTTTTCGAGATCATTAGTTTTTTGTCATGGAAAAGGCCTTTTTACAGCGTTAGAATCAATCAGATGGCCCCAAAATACAAGTAACTTATTAAAATATATAAGAATTTAGCAGGAATTGGACTCGTTGTCCTCCGCGTCATCGTGTTCGCTGAGTTCAGACAAGCCAAACCATATACCGCTGTTCTCACATCAAATGCATTTTTCCCACAAATCTGCCGAGGGAGTTTCTGGTTCGTACACTAAC
>NZ_JBUDSQ010000120.1:0-4917 GCF_054921335.1 Desulfoplanes sp.
GCGTTCCCCAAAAATGCCGTTCTCCGCGTCTCTGCGCCTCTGCGCGAGAAAAATCCTTCCCTTAAAAGTCATTGAATCCTTGGCAGATAGCTGCTAGCTGAATATTGCCGTCACAACACACCTCTCCCCCGCTCTTAACCGCCTATCAAACCGGAATTCCAAAGTCATTTGATCCTGGCGTTCAAGTTGCTTCTAGCAAGCATATCTTTACTGAAGCGGCATTTTTCGACGGCAATCACCGCACACCCCAAGGATAGTTTCATGCATCTTCGCAAACGGGTTCTGGTCACCGGCGGAGCCGGTTTTTTAGGTTCACACCTCTGCGAACGGCTGCTTGAAAAAAACTACGAAGTCCTCTGCGTGGACAACTTCTTCACCAGCTCGCGCAGCAACGTGGAACACCTCCTGCCCAACCCGCGCTTTGAAATCATCCGCCACGACATCACCTTCCCCCTCTATCTGGAAGTAGACGAAATCTACAACCTGGCCTGCCCTGCCTCCCCCATCCACTACCAGTTCGATCCGGTACAGACCACCAAGACCTGCATCCACGGGGCCATCAACATGCTCGGCCTGGCCAAACGGGTCAAAGCAAAAATTTTCCAGGCCTCCACCAGTGAGGTTTACGGCGATCCGTCCATACACCCCCAGCCGGAAGATTACTGGGGACACGTCAATCCCATCGGCCTGAGATCCTGCTATGACGAAGGCAAAAGATGTGCGGAATCACTGTTCTTCTCCTACCAGCGCCAACACGGCCTTAACATTCGAGTAGGACGTCTTTTCAATACCTACGGCCCCCGCATGCATCCCAACGACGGCCGGGTGATTTCCAACTTCATCATGCAGGCCCTGCAGAACAAACCAATCACGATTTACGGTGATGGCTCCCAAACAAGATCGTTCTGCTATGTGGACGACCTCATCAATTTGATGACCGCCTTCATGGAAGATGAGTCCGACTTTTGCGGGCCTTTGAACATGGGCAATCCCGGAGAGTTCACCATCCTTGAGCTGGCCAATGCGGTCATTGAGCTGACAAAAAGTAACGCTGAAATCCGGTTTGAACCGCTTCCTGAAGATGATCCTAAACAACGATGCCCTGAAATCACAACCGCAAAAGAGCGTTACGGATGGGAACCGACAATCCCCTTGCATCAGGGCCTCAAGGCAACCATTGAATATTTTGTCAGGATGTTGCAATCACAGGAATTGTAAAACCAGAAATATCGTGACGGTATTTCTTTTGTCGTAATTGGGTTGGAGAGGAAGGATTCGCAGGGAAAATCACAAATTGCCTCGGCAGATTTGTGGGAAAAATGCAGTTGAAGTAAAAACAGCGGGCTATGGTTTGGCTAGGCAACTGGGACCTGCGAACACGATGAAGCGGCTAAATTTTTATATATTTTAATAAGTTGATTGTATATAAGAATCATATGGTTCATTCTAACGCCGTAAAAAGGCCTTTTTCGTGACAAAAAATTAATGATCTCGAAAAGTTCGAGGGGTCAGCCCCCATAGACACCGAAGTGCCTTTCTCCGCGCCTCTGCGCCTCTGCGCGAGAAAAAATAAAAAAGACTGTATCGCGCTGAGACGCTGGGACGCAGAGAAAAGATTGAAAAACAAGGATGTTCATGCCTATGTGCATTCCCTGATCATTGCCCCCAAAAACCTAACGTCGTGGGAGGAATCTTCATGCCAACAATCAGCATGTTTTATGGTATCATTATCTGCATGTATTTTTATGATGATGAAAGACATCATCTGCCACACATCCATGCCAAATACCAAGGACATGACGCTGCATTCAATCTCATTGACGGGGAAGTAATCAGTGGCGACATACCGCTCAGCAAGAAACGATTGGTTCAGGCCTGGATCGAAATCAATCGAGAATCATTGATGGCAGACTGGGAGCTCGCAGTAAACGGACAGCTGCCCTTCCCTATAGACCCCTTACGTTAGGAGGTAATCATGGAAAAAGTGACCCAAGTTTACCCTTTAGATGGATATAGACTGAAAGTTCAATTCAGCACAGGTGAAACACGCATTTTCGATGCACTTCCATATTTACAAAAAGGTGTTTTTCAACAACTGCAGGATGAAATGCGCTTCAAACAAGCTTACGTAGCGCTGGATACAGTTTGCTGGCCAGGTGGCCTGGATATAGCTCCAGAAACCCTGTACGATCGTTCACGTCCCGAGTAGTTGCTATGTAAGCGATCATCCTCAAAGCCGGAAAATGCCTTTCTCTGGGCCTCTGCGCGAGGAAAAAAAGAAAAAGACAGTATCGCGCTGAGACGCTGGGACGCAGAGAAAAGAATGAAAGGCAAGGACAACCAGGCCCCAGACTCAAGGCCTGTGTACACGAGCCAACCATTGCCCCATCCCCATGCCCCCCAGAACGCAAAGCGTTCCCCAAAAATGCCTTTCTCCGCGTCTCTGCGCCTCTGCGCGAAAATACCCCCATCCTCCCATCCGCATCAGTAATTCTGGACGAACATCAATGGTCTTGTTACCCACTACGAACACCCTAAACAATACACGTCACTTGGGGGACGACCATATGGTTTCGGATGTTAAAAAGAAGCCATAAAACGTCCTCTTCAAGAGAGAACGGTTCTGATCGATCGGCTCGCGCAGACATTGATTGCCGATTCCACTACGCATCTTGTCGGCAGCGACGCGGGATCTGATCAACGCCTTTGAATAGTATAGGTTTTAAAAAGTTTACAAATGCCTTTCTCCACACCTCTGCGCAAAAAAACAAATTTCATCCCCAAAACCATTAAGGAGGTTATCGTGCCCCAGAAAGCCAACCATACGGACAGTACCTTCCCTTATCCGGCTGACTATATCACCACCAATAAAGGGGAGATCAAAAGCGTGATCCTTGATTATGCCACTTTTCAAAAAATAGAAAAAATCATGCTGGATTACGGTCTGGGCAAGGCAATGCAGGAAGCCGAGGACGATGACGAAATCGATCTGCAAACAGCACAAGAACTTTGCGGACGGTGAGCATGGAAATTTCGTTCAAAAAACGATTTATCAAAGACTTGCACAAAATTCCTGCTCAACCTCGAAACGTCATTGAGGACTTGGTCTTCACTACCATTCCTCAAGTCAATACAATAAACGAGCTTCACGCGATCAAAAAAATACAGGGATTCTCTTCATTCTACAGACTCCGCATCGGTGATTATAGAATCGGCATCAAAATAACCAATAACAAAATCGTCTGCTATCGAGTTTTACACAGAAAAGACATCTATAAATATTTTCCGTAAGAAAATGCCTTTCTCCGCGCCTCTGCGCGAGAAAAAAATCTCATCATTACATCAGGATCAGTATTTCTGGACGCAAATCAATGATATTGGTATCCCCTACATCCACCCTAACAGATAGACACAGATTGGAGAAAAACCTTATGGATTCGGCCGTTATTGAAAAAGAAGCCATGAAGCTTCCCCTTCAGGAAAGAGCGGTTCTGGTCGATCGGCTTGCGCAGACATTGATTGCCGATCCCACATCACTCACGATTTGGAGTGACATTGCTGACCAACGCTTGTCTCAATTCCACGATGGCAAGATGGATGCTCTGGACAACGGTGATATCATCCAAGCCTTGAGGAAATAAAAACAATAACTCGCATACGCATCTTGTCGGCAGCGGCACAGGATCTGATCAACGCCGTTGAATATTACGAATCCCAAAGCTCCGGACTTGGCCAAGACCTGCTTGACGATTATGAGATGACACTATCAAAAATCAACGATTTTCCATTGGCCTGGGCTCCGATCAACTCCCATCTCAGACGATGTCTGATACGCAAATTTCCTTACGCCGTGTTCTATTCGATTGAGAATCAGGTGATTATCGTTTCAGCAATTGCCGACCTCCGAATGAACCCGGAAGAAATCAAAAAACAGCTCCCCTGACAAAATTCACGAGTAAGGTACTAATCCTTGCCCCCTCCCGACGTCCCTCAGAACGCAACGCGTTCCCCAAAAATGCCTTTCTCCGCGCCTCTGCGCCTCTGCGCGAAAAAAAAGAAGACGGTTGACGGCCGCCCAGAATTGTATATATTTTCGCTACACACAAAGAGGTAGTATCATGCCACAGACACAAAATCGCCAAACCCCCATCAACATCAGGGCATTGGCGACGCAAAGAGCCCTCATCGACAGAGCTGCCAAGGCGGTCAACAAGAGTCGTTCGGAATTCATGCTCGAGGCGGCGTGCAGGGAAGCGGAAAACGTTCTCCTGGACCAGCGTCTTTTTTATGTTACTGAAAACGAATTCGAGCGCTTCGAAAAAGCGTTGGACACACCCCCTGGCAATTCTTTGACAGAACTTCTCAATACCAAGGCTCCATGGGAATCATGACGGTCCTAAGCCGTCCTGGGCCCATTCAACCGACATATTGCTGTTCGGAATTCGATTCCGGTGTCCCCATACTCGACGATTGGTTGCAAAAGAGAGCACTGCGCAATGAAACTACGGGGGCATCACGAACCTTTGTTGTCTGCAATAAGGATCAAATTGCCGGATACTATGCACTTGCAGCCGGAAGCGTCCTCAGGATGGATGCCCCGGGCAACATCCGCCGGAATATGCCGGACCACATCCCAGTCATGATCCTGGGAAGACTTGCCGTGGATCGCCGATGGCAGAACAAGGGAGTCGGGACCGGACTGCTCAGGGATGCGGTGCTCAGAACACTGAACATTTCCACCCAGATCGGCATCAGAGCCCTTCTTGTCCATGCTATTTCCAATCAAGCTAAAGCCTTCTACCTTCGCCACGGTTTCCTGGAGTCCCCCCTCACCCCCATGACTCTCATGCTCGGTCTCAACTTTGCTGCAATACACAACAAAAAAACCTTCTCGCGTTGAGACGCTGGAACGCAGAG
>NZ_JBUDSQ010000121.1:0-4852 GCF_054921335.1 Desulfoplanes sp.
TCGACATGTCCGTGGCCAACATGACCCACAAACGCGAACGCGACAAATCCATCGACTTTTCCATCACCTATTTCTTCGACGGACAGAAAGTCCTGGCCAAAAAAGGCAAATTCAAAACCCTCAAAGACCTGGTCGGCAAAAAAATCGCCACCACCCAGGGGACAACTTCCGAGATCAATATCAGGAAACTGCTCAAGGATCTTGGCGATCCCAATCCCAACGCCCATGTCAAGTCCTTCCCCGACTACGCATCCGCCTTTGCCGCCCTGCAGATGGGCAGCGTTTCCGGCTTCACCACCGACTCGACCATCCTTCTCGGCTATGCCGCCAAGGAACCCGGCAAGTATGAACTCGTCGGTGATTTCTTCAGCAACGAGCCTTACGGCATCGGCCTTCCGGAGAACGATTCCAAGTGGCGCGACACCGTCAACTTCACCATCCAGGACATGTGGGAGGACGGGACATACATGAAGATCTACAACAAGTGGTACGGCCCCGATACTCCGTACTCCTTCCCCATGACAGAACAGATCGAAATGTGGCCGTAAATTTAGTAATGCTGCGATGAGAAACTCCGGCGACCCAGGATTGAGTGGGTCGCCGGAGTTAATGTTGTATAAATTTAAAAATTTTTGAAATTTAAGCGATTTAAGAAATTATGGTATCTTGAGTTTTGTGTGGAAGTATGAAGTCCGAGGGATCGATAACCCAGAAGAGGCGACATGCGTTACTCCCGCTTTGAGGAATTGCCTTGCTGGCAAAAGGCCCGCGAACTTTGTCAGAGTGTTGGCAAGCTCATCAACACGACTCCGTTGGGAAAAGATTTTGCTTTGCGGGACCAGATTTCCCGTTCCTCCGGTTCTGTCATGGATAATATAGCCGAGGGATTTGGAAACTGTTCTGCCAAAGAATTTTGCAGATTTCTAGGATATGCATTGCGCTCGACCAACGAAGTTCAATCACAGTCTTACAGAGCTCTTGACTGCGGATACATTTCCCAAGAAAGCCACTCCAAAATTCAAAATCTCACCAACGAATGCCAAGCCCAAATCAAAGGATTCCGCCGCTACCTCTTTTCCATCGATAAAAAATAACCCCCACCCAATTTTAAATTTCTAAAATTTCTAAAATTTCTTAAATCTCTTAAATCTCTAAAATCTCTTAAATTTCTTAAATTTCTAAAATCTCTTAAATCTCTAAAATTTCTTAAATCTCTTAAATCTCTAAAATTTCTAAAATTTCTAAAATTTCTAAAATTTCTTAAATTTCTTAAATTTCTTAAATCTCTAAAATTCGATAAATCTTATGTTCCGCTATTGGCTTGAAAAAATCTGGGTCCAATATCTTGTCCTCTTTGCCTTCCTCGCAGGGGCCGTGTATTATTGGGGATTTGCGTTCAACTTTGGGTACGACTTCCAATGGGATGTCCTCTATGTGCCCAATGAAACCTATGACATGGTCTTTGGCATCGAACTCCTCAAGGGGCTTTTGACCACCGTAAAGATCACCCTGATCAGCTCGGGTATCGCCCTGTTCCTCGGGACCCTGTTCGGCCTGGGTCGCCTATCCGCCTTCAAGCCCTTTTACATCTTCTCCTCCTCCTATGTGGAGTTTTTCCGGAACACGCCGCTTCTGGTCCAGCTCTTTTTCTGGTATTTTGCCCTGCCCATGGGCCTTCCGGAAGCCTGGCGGGGATGGGTGTTCGAACACAATTTCGAATTCTGGTCCGCAACCATCGGGCTGTCCGTGTATACCGGCGCATTCATGGCCGAGGTCATCCGGGCGGGCATGCAGTCCATCCCCAAGGGGCTCCTCGAAGCCGCCTACTCCTCCGGGCTGACATATTTCCAGGCACTGCGGACGATCATCCTTCCTCTGGCCTTTCGAGCGATCATTCCGCCCCTTGGCAGCGAATTCTTGAACAACATGAAGAACTCTTCCCTGGCCATGGTCGTCGGCGTGGCCGAACTCTGCTGGCAATCGCAGCAGGTGGAATCGCTGACATTCCGGGGATTCGAGGCGACCACGGCGGCGAGTGTTCTCTATCTCGGCCTTTCCCTGGGTATTTCGGCCATCCTGAACATGGTCAACATGCGTCTTCGGATCAACGATGGCCATACGCCCAAAAAAGGAGTGGCCATATTTTTGGGCAATATCCTTTTCTGGCCCTTTGAAAAACTCTGGCTCCTGCTGACCCTTTCTTCCGGAATCATGGGCAAGCAAACGTCCGGCCTCACATATTCAGGGACGATGCTTGTCTGGAAAAAGACGCGTACCCTCCTGGCACGCGGTATCGTTCTGCTCGGCCGGTGGGCCTTTGTCGCCTTTTTGGTCTTTATTCTCTATGGATTGGTCCTTGGACTGGCCCACTTCAAGTGGTCGGTCATCTGGGAAAACCTGCACTCTCTGCTCATCTGGAAATTCCCGAGCGATGATCCAAACGATGTGCTCTGGGGGATCGGAGGGCTTTCCGCGTCCATCGCCATGGCCGTCATTTCCATTTCGGTCAGCTTTTTCATCGGGCTGGTCGTCGGTCTCGGCAGGGTCTCAAAAAACGTCGTCTTCAGGCTCCCATGCACCCTGTACATCGAGATCATAAGGGGCAACCCCCTCATCCTGGTCATTTTCTGGGTCTACTTCTTCATCCCCATCTTCATCAAATCCTATCTGGACGTGTTCTGGTCCGCGACCATCGCCCTGACCATCTTCACCGGGGCCTATCTGGGCGAGATAGTCCGCTCCGGCATCCAGAACATTCCCAGGGGCCAGGTGGAAGCGGCCTACGGCACGGGACTCAGCTATGCCTCGACCATGATCCACATCGTCCTCCCCCAGGCCCTCAAACAGATGATCCCGGCCATTGTCGGCCAGTTCATCGCCATCTTCAAGGACACCTCGCTTGCCTACATCATCGGCGTGCTCGAACTGACCTTCGTGGCCCAGGGCCTGAACAGCAGATTGATGATTTATCCTTTTGAAATTTATACGGCCGTGGCGGTCTTGTATTTCGTGTGCTGCTATTCCATGAGCATTGTGGCCAATCGCCTGGAACGAAGGCTGACGCCGGGTGGGGATGCACGGATGGTGATGTAGGCCGGTCTGAAAACCATTGACCCGATACCAATATCAACGCATGAACGGACCGGCCGTGGTCGGCCGGTCCGTTCATGCGTTCCACCCCCAAAAAGGTTGCCTACCCACCTGTGAGCTCAATGAATCCCATCAAGAACCCCCAGCACCAGCAAAGCATCTATCTGGCCAAACGCGTGGCCAGGTATTTTTTCAAATACAAGTACCGCATCGTTCTCTCTTTCATATCTCTAGCCATTGTCTCCGCCTGCACAGCGGGCACCGCCTTTCTGGTCAAACCCGCATTGGACAATATTTTCATTGAGAAAGATGAATCCTCGCTGCTGTTTATCCCCATCATCCTGGTGATTATGTTCGCCCTCAAGGGTTTTTTCATGTTTCTTCAGAAATATGAAATGAATTATTGCGGTCTCAAGGTTCTGGAGGAACTGCGCAACGAACTCTACTCCAAAATCATTTGTCTTCCGACCAGTTTTTTCAACGAATCCCAGGTAGGCATGCTCATGTCCCGGATTGTCAGTGACGTGGAGCTGATCCGGAGCAGCATGCCTGAATTCATCCGCTTGGTCCGACAGGCAATCACCATGGTCGGCCTTATTGCGTTGGTCATTTACCGCGATCCGTATCTGGCCTTCTGGGCCCTGTTGGTCTTGCCGCTCACAGGCTGGCCGTTCATCTTCTTTGGCAAAAAACTGCGCAAGATCGGCCGTAAAAACCAGAAACAGATCGCCACCATTACCACCCTGCTCCAGGAAACCTTTAACGGACTTCCAGTGGTCAAGGCCTGTGCAACGGAAAAGCTGGAGAACAGCAAATTTGAAGACAAAAACGCCGGACTGGTCAAGATCGCGGTGCGGGGCGTCATGTATAATGAAATGTCCTCCCCGATCATGGAACTCATCGGGGCCGTGGGGATGGGGCTGGTCATCTGGTACGGCGGCAGTCAGGTCATCGCCGGCAACTCCACCCCGGGGACCTTTTTTTCCTTCATGACCGGTCTGATCATGCTCTATGAGCCGTTCAAAAGCATCAATAGCGCCAATATGTCTATCCAGCGGGCCCTTGCCGGTGCAGAACGGGTCTTTGAAATCCTGGATTCTAAAACCATCAATGTCGAAACCCAGGGCGATCGGCTCTATGACCACCGTTTCCAGTCCCTGCGCTTTGACAAGGTCACCTTTGCCTATCCAGGGACAAAAGAGCCGGCACTCAAAGATATCAACCTCGATATCCAGGCAGGAAAACGGATCGCCATCGTTGGATCGAGTGGTTCCGGCAAAACCACCCTGGCAGGGCTCATCCCCAGATTCCACGATCCCTGCAGCGGTCAGATCCTGCTCAATACGATCCCCCTGCCCGAATTCACGCTGGAGAGTTTACGTACAGGAATCGGGATCGTCTCCCAGGACGCATTCCTCTTCAACGCATCCATTGCCGACAACATCTCCTACGGCCAGCTGGACATGGATCCAGAACAAATCAGACAAGCGGCCCGAGCGGCATACGCCCACGACTTCATCGAAGAATTACCCGAAGGCTACGACACCATTGTGGGCGAACGCGGGGTCAAACTCTCAGGCGGGCAGAAACAACGCATCACCATCGCCCGGGCCATTTTGAAAAACCCCTCCCTGCTCATCCTGGACGAGGCCACCAGCGCCCTTGATACAGAGTCTGAAGCCATTGTCCAGAAGGCATTGGACAACCTCATGCACGACAGGAGCAGCATCGTCATCGCCCACAGGCTTTCCACCGTGATCTC
>NZ_JBUDSQ010000122.1:0-4808 GCF_054921335.1 Desulfoplanes sp.
TCTGCCTAATATCCGCTGCGCCTTCGGCACCCGCATGGGCGGCACCAGCACGGGCCCTTTTGCAGGAAACAACATCTCTTTCGAGGTGGGCGACGAACCCGAAACGGTTCTTGTCAACCGACGCGCTTTCCGCAATGCACTGGGCTTTTCCCGGTGGTGCGAGCTCAAACAGGTCCATGGCTGCGGCTTTATCCCCAACCCCCGGCATGACGTCATCCAGGGGACCGAAGATCCGGGAGACGGGCTGTCCACCCTGGAAAAGGGGGTCGGTCTGGTGATCAAGACCGCAGATTGTCAGCCCATCCTGCTGGCCCATACCTCGGGCGACTATGTAGCGGCCATCCATTGCGGCTGGCGAGGCAACCGGATGCTCTTCCCCCAACAGGCGGTCATTGCCTTTTGCAGTACCTACGGCATTGAACCCCAGGAGATCCTGGCCGTCCGGGGACCCAGCCTCGGCCCCGCCAAAAGCGAGTTCACGAATTTCGATACGGAATGGGGAAAAGCGTTCGCCGGCTATTTCGACCCGAAAACAGAAACCATGGACCTCTGGCAGCTGACCAGAGACCAGCTCATAGAAGCGGGTCTGCACCCGAGAAACATCTTCGGGCTGGACCTGTGCACCCACACCATGGAACAATGGTTTTTCTCGTACCGAAGAAACACCGTCTGCGGCAGACAGGCATCCGTCATCTGGATGGAAAAATAAACCGGATATCCCCACCCCACCATCCGACCATGAAAACAAATCAACACCCCAACAGGTCCTTCCCTGCGCACTGCGCACTGCGAACTACGCACTTCCTCCCTCAACCCTTAAAACCTAACCCTTAAAACGCATTAAGCGGAGCCCACCATGGACAACCCCATCGACACCTTCTGGAACCTGCGCATCAAAGACACGGCCGAGGCCCTGGAAACAAACAATTTCGAGGTCTTCACCGCCGCCACGGCCAAAGACGCCCAAACCCTGGTCCTTGAAACCATCCTCCCGCAAACCGGAGCCAAAACCCTCTCCTGGGGCGGCTCCATGACCTTCAAAGACACAGGGCTGTACGAGGCTCTCAAAAATCGGGATGATCTCGAAATCCTCGACACCTACGACAAAAATCTCTCCAAGGAGGACTCCTACGAACGTCGCCGCCAGGCCCTGCTTGTCGACCTCTTTTTCACCGGCACCAACGCCCTTACCCTGGACGGCAAGCTGGTCAACCTGGACATGATCGGCAACCGGGTCGGCGCACTCACCTTCGGCCCCAAAAACGTCATCGTCCTGGCAGGCCGCAACAAGATCGTCAGCGACATGGACGAAGCCATGTACCGGATCAAGAACTACGTGGCCCCGGTCAACGCCATGCGGCTGGGCAAAAAGACCCCCTGCGCCAAGACCTCCTTCTGTCAGGAATGCAAAAGCCCGGACCGCATCTGTAACACCTGGACCATCACGGAAAAGGCCTTCCCCCCCAAACGGATCAAGGTGGTTCTGATCAATGAGGACATGGGGTTTTAGAAACGCAGGTGGCATTCCATCGCCAACAGCCCATAAAAAAGCCCCGTCTTGAGGCGGGGCTTTTTTATGCAAGCAGAATCAGATGAACACCTACCCATGTCCTGCAACCGGTGTTTCCAGAGGATAGGTCATGCACACGAGCCCCTCCAATCCCTCCAACCCCGGTTCAAACCCGGATTTTGAAAAAATGACATACCGGATCGGCAGATCCGTATCGAGCAATCCCCCCTTCCTGATCAGATCCTGATAAACCCTGTACCCCACCGGCTGGTTGCGCCATTTGCATTCTATAAGGGTTACCTCTTCCTTGCCCATGGCCACCAGGTCGATTTTCTCCCGGTTATTCCACCAACGCCCCACCTTTTCGGGAAGAAATCCCAGAATCTCGAGGGGATGATCGAGGATCATCTCCAGCGCATAGTCTTCGAATACATGCCCGAGAATTCTTTCCGGATACGTAGCCTCGATTTCCCTGACAACCGGTTCCACCTGCCCCATTTCGAGCAATGAGCTGTTCTTGAACACATAGCTGAACCAGAAAGCCACGAACTGATCCTTGATACGGTACCGGCCCAGCCTGGACTTTGCGGGGTTTTTCTCCGTGACCGGAACCTCCCGAACAATCAGGTCCAGATCCATCAACTTCTGCATGTACCGGCCCAGATAGCCGGGACTGACCTGAAGACGCTTGGCAATGTTTCCGATTTTGCGCTCACCCCGAGCCATGGTCAGCAACAGGGAGAAATACGTGGTGGGCTCTCCGATTTCTTCTTTGAGAAGGAACCTGATTTCCTGATAGAGATAGGAGTTTCTGTCCAGGATATGTCTGGTCACATTGTCCAGAAAACCCATTGCGGGATCGTAGATCTCGAGATATTTCGGAACCCCGCCAAACGCTCCGTAGACGGACATGTGCTCCACCGGGCTCACATCAGGAAGAAAATCTCTGATATGCGCAAATTTCAGAGGCTGCAGCCTGATATTGGAGGTTCTCCGTCCATGCAGAGGAGCCGAATAGGAGAGCACCTCCGAATACATCATGGAAATGACCGATCCGCAGAGGATCACGTGAATATTGCACCGGCTCAACCGCATATCCCATATTTTCTGAAGGGTCGACGAGCAACCGTGAACGCTTTTGGCCAGATGCTGGTACTCGTCAATGACCAGCACAAGCTTGCGATCTTCGGGAATGTTCTCGCTCAAGAAAAGCAGCAATTGTTCCAGGGATGCGAACGAAATGTCCTTGAAGCCGGGCCGATCGAGAAACCTGACAATCTCGCCGGTCAGCATTTCAAGCTGCTGCAGGGGCCCGGCCTCGACGGCATAATAGTAGACAGCCGGCTTGTCCTCGATGAACCGGGTGATCAACGCGGTCTTGCCTATCCTCCTCCGACCGTACACAACCGAAAAAGAGGTGCCCTGACGCCGGTAATCCTGCTCGAGTATGTCCAGCTCGGATTGCCTGTTGAAAAACATTCTGTTTGAAAACATCATGTTTTGCTACATAGTAAAAACAGCCCAAAAAAGCCAGACTTTTTAAGCCGGAACCATTGTCAGAAACCGCGTGTTCCTCTGTCAAGCGGGCAATATTCAGATTTGGAGTGTCGGGTAAGGTAGATTCCTGAAGAACCGATCAAGACCCCCTGTTACATTCTATCGGTATACAGGTTAATATTTCTCATCATCCAACCTGTATACCGATACTATCATGAACTCCAAAAAACTCCTTCTCATCCTCTCCTTCTACAATCCCCATTGGACAAACAACCCCCTTGATCCGGGAGTTGGCCGGGACCTTCTCGCCCCGTGTATCCGCCAACTCGATTCTCCCGCTGTTCGGTTTTTTGTACTGATTGTCCTGCGGAGCATCGAAGAAACAGGGGCAGAGTCGGGGCAGAACTAATTTTTGAGATTGTGGTCTTGAATAAGTGACCCACCTGGCACACCCCCATGACGAGCAAAAAAACCAGATGGAGACGGTCAGCCCAAGAAAAAATTGTGTCTGAGAATATTTTGAACTGTTATGTCCTGTAATGTAAACTTTTCTTGTCCGTTGTAGAGAACGTACCCATCTTGACATCTATCTTCTGTTATTTTTTTGAATTTTTGGATTCCTTTGAGAAAATGCTTTGAAAATGTGGAAGACGATTTTATTTCAACAGGTATAAGTTTTCGTTGTCGTTCAACGACAAGATCGACTTCATTGCCGTGAGTATCGCGATAGAAAAACAATCGAGGAGTTTTTCCTAAATTGTAATAGTTTTTTACTATTTCAAGGATAACAAAATTTTCGTATAATCCTCCACGCAGAGGATCACGAGATGCATGATCAGGCGTTTCAATCCCGAGCAGATGGCACGCAAGACCGGTGTCTGTAAAATATATTTTAGGTGATTTAATGACTCTTTTTTTGATATTTTCGAAAAAAGGACGTAGTTCAAAAACAATAAAAGATGCTTTGAGAACACTGATCCATTTCTTGATCGATGTCGCTGAAATACCGACATCATTTGCAAGAGACGTGTAGTTGATCACCTGCCCGACTCTTCCTGCCAGCAAGGTGATGAATTGCTGGAACTGGTTGAGATCCTTGACGTTGATCATGGCCCGAACATCCCTTTCCACATAGGTCTGGACATATCCGTTATAATAACGGGTTGGACGCAGGCCCATTTGGTGCAAACGGGGAAACATCCCGACGGCTATGATCTCATAGATATCCCAGTCCTGCTTGTATGCACGCAGTTCGGTAAGAGAAAACGGCAGCAGGTTCAGCAATGCCGTCCTTCCGGCAAGGGTCTGGCTGACAACCTGATGGACATCCGGCTGATGACTGCCTGTAAGAATAAACATACCGGGTTGCTGTTTTTCATCCACGATACCTTGCAGATAGGAGAGCAATACCGGCAATCGCTGGATTTCGTCCAGAACCGCACCCTCAGGAAGATTTTCCAAAAATCCCCTGGGATCTGTATCCGCCGCCAGACGAATATCCGGATCTTCCATGGAATAGTACGGCTTGTGGGGAAATGTCATCCTGGCAAGAGTCGTCTTCCCTGACTGCCTGGGCCCAAAAATAGTGACTACGGGGTATTCCTTGGCACTTTCAAGCAATTCCCGGGTAATTTGACGTGTGATCATGCAGATATGGCTACCCTGTTTTCGTGAAAATCTCAAGTTTGAGTTTGAATTTTCACAGTTATTGCCCCTCCAGCCATCAGAAACCGACAATCGGCAAAGATCTTTTGCCACCAAAGGCCGTGTCTTCGTAGTTGTAAATATAAAAACGGGGACA
>NZ_JBUDSQ010000123.1:0-4799 GCF_054921335.1 Desulfoplanes sp.
TTGGCCGGAATGATCACCGTGCCTTTGGCCATGCGCTCCATGAGATCCTCGACGCGCAGGTTCTCCTTGGCGGCTACGGTGTGCATCTGTGGGGTGACAATGCCCTTGCGGGCTGCGTCCATCTGGGTGGTAAAGGTCATGGATGACTCCTGGAGGGTGAGAAACGCAATGTTGTGGTGGAAAATTTTTTTCCCAAAAAAAAAGACCCGCCTCACGGCAAGTCCGGTTCATGGCATAACCATGTCTTCAACCGGCTTTCCTACGGCAGCATTACCTGCATCAGGTCCAAGGGTCGGGCCATGCCCATCTCAGCCTTGCGGCTCCCCTAGCCACGTTTTTGATGCCACGGAGCCTCTGGCTTGTAAAGGGAGAGGTTGCAGGAACGGTCGAGACCTTAAAAATTGGTGTCGTTTCCGGTGTTCGGGGATGAAAAATCCGGATTTTGGAAAATTCGGATTTTTGGATAGAACAAACAATGGGGTGAGTCTCACAAAAACGTCAAACTGTTTTGCTTGTTGCGGAATTTCTCAAAAAATTGAAAATGTTGCTGGACTTTCATCCTGGAAGAGCGCAAAAAACACCGGTTTGTAATTTTTCTGCTCTCTGGAAATAAAGGAGAGCATTGTGGTTTTGTTTGCGTACATCATTCCAAAACGATTGTCTCACATTGCTGTCGGTTCACGTCCATACGCAAGATGTCACAAAATACAGGGTAAGAAATCTCCTTATCTCTTTATGGTGGGCATCAGGCTGCAATGTGATCGGCATCACAGTGGGGGACAATCGAAGAGAACAAGAAAAACAGGTGTAGAGAGCGTTATGGAAAATCTTCAGAAAAAATACGGGTTCTGGACCGCGACCGCCATGGTCGTGGGTATCGTGATCGGCTCGGGGGTATTCTTCAAGGCGGATGACGTGCTCAAGGCCTCGGGCGGTGATCTGCCCACCGCGCTTTTGGCATGGCTGATCGGTGGATCCATCATGGTTGTCACTGCGTATGTCTTCTCAAAAATCGCCACACGCATCGAACGGGTCAACGGTGTGGTCGACTATTTCGAGGAGGCCTATGGACAGAAGGCCGGGTATCTGGTCGCCTGGTTCATGACCTTCATCTATTATCCCACTTTGGTGGCCGTTCTGGCCTGGGTCTCCGCCAATTACACGGCCGGACTCATCGGCATGCCCGGGTCCGTCTGGGCCATTTCGGCCGTCTACCTGACCGCTTTCTTTTTGCTCAACTATTTTTCCCCGATTCTTGCCGGTAAGTGGCAGGTCACATCCACTGTCATCAAGCTTATTCCCCTGGCCCTGGTGGCTTTGGTGGGCGGTATTGCGGGACTGAACAGCGGACAGACCCTGGAGAATTTTGCCCAGGCCGCGCAGACCGTTTCTTCCGGCGGCGGGCTCGCCGTTGCCACCCTGTCCACGGCCTTTGCTTATGAAGGGTGGATCATTGCCACCTCCATCAACGCGGAACTCAGGGACGCCAAGAGAACCCTGCCCAGGGCCCTGGTGGTCGGGACCATCGCTGTGGTCTGTTTCTATATGCTCTATTATATGGGTATCTCCGGTGTTCTGACCAACGACCAGGTCTTGGCCGAAGGCGACGCCGCACCTGTCAGGGTCATCGCCCTGATTTTCGATCGGTTGAGCGGCACAGTGCTGACCGTGTTTGTGATCATCTCCTGTCTGGGCACCCTCAATGGCTTGATCATGGGCTCGGCCCGCGGCATGTATTCCATTGCCTCCAGGAAACTGGGACCCAAAGCCGATTTCTTCAGCGTGGTCAATCCCACCACCAACAGTACCATCCATTCGGCCGTGTTCGGCTATATCCTTTCCTGCGTGTGGCTGGTGGTCTGGTACGGCAATTTCGCGGGCTGGTGGGGCCAGTTCATGGATATCTCCGAGCTGCCCATTGCGTTCCTCTATGTCATCTACATCTCCATCTACATCTGGGTGATGAAGACCTTCACCGATCTGGGCGGGTTCAGCCGTTTCGCCTGCCCCCTGATGGCCGGAGCCGGTTCCCTGTACATTATCTGGGGAGCGATCCAAAAGGATATGTTCATGCATTTCCTGATCATCTCCCTGCTGATCCTGGCAGTTGGGTACATGCTCATGAAGGGCGGGAAGAAGTAACCCTTCTGCATTGTTTTTTAAACCAAACCGCATTAAGGGTTCGCGTGGGGTCACCTCCCTTGCGAGCCCTTTTTACGTGCACCATCTCCAACCCACACCACCATGCCTCTATTACCCGTTCCTGATTACCGTCCTGTCTGGCCATTGACCAACGGTCATGTCCACACTGTCTTTCCCACCTTGTTCCGGCCGACCCCCGTGACCTCCCCCTTGCGAGAGCGCATCGACACTCCTGATGGCGACTTTCTGGACATCGATGTGCATTGTGTACAGGGTAACCGTTCCGATACCGTAGTCATCATCAGCCACGGCCTCGAGGGTAATGCCCGCAAGAAATATCCCCTGGGCATGGCCAGGGAGATGAACCGCAGCGGGTATGATGCCGTCTGTCTGAACTTCAGGGGATGCTCCGGGGAACCCAACCGGTTGTTGCGTATGTACCACAGTGGAGTGACCGACGACCTGCATACGGTCATCCTGCATATGCTCCAAAAGGGGGGGTATGATCGCGTTTTTCTGGTTGGATTCAGCATGGGCGGTAACCAGACCCTGAAATATCTTGGAGAGTTCCCGGACAGGGTCCCCCGGGAGGTTAAGGGCGCAGCCGTTTTTTCCGTGCCCTGCGATCTGGCCGGGGCGTGCAGGGTCATGGATCGGCCGGGCAACAGGCTGTACATGGAGTACTTCATGAGGGGGCTCCGGCAGAAGGTATTGACCAAGGCGGGCATGTTTCCGGGAGTGATCGATACCACCGGGCTCGATCGCATCAGGACCTTTTCGGTGTACGATGAGCGCTACACGGCCCCGATCCATGGGTTCAAAGACGCGGGTGATTATTACCGCAAGGCGTCCTGTGGACCGTTTCTTTGCGCCATCACCGTTCCCTGCCTGGTCGTTCAGGCGAAGGATGACCCGTTCCTTTCTCCGTCATGCTATCCTGTCACGCACGCCGGACAGCATCCTGAACTTTTTTTGGAAATTCCCGACTATGGTGGCCATGTGGGTTTCCATCTCTTTGGAGCGGACAATATTTATTGGGGTGAAAAACGGGCAGGATGTTTTTTCCGCGAGATCATGGATAACTAGCCGGAAAGATACCGCTAAAGATAGCATTGGAGTAATAAATGGTTGAAAAAGATGTACTGACCCTGTTTGCCTGGCTGGTTACTTTTGTGGAACTCATTGGTATCATGACTGCGGCCCATGCCGTCATGCGGACGCGTACTTCACAGGGGGCTATTGCATGGGCCATTTCGCTGGTCACTTTTCCCTGGGTGAGTCTGCCCTTGTACGCGGTTTTCGGACGGAACAAGTTCAACGGGTATGTCCGTCTTCGAACCTCCAGGGATAGGGCCGTCCACCATGTGATCGAGCGTCTGGCCAGCCAGGCCAGGGAGAAAGAATCCATTGACGACGGGCTGGCCGAAGAATGGAAGGGCTTGGTCCGTTTATCGGATATGCCTGTCATGCGGCACAACACCTGCGATCTGTTGATCAATGGAGAAGCGACCTTTGCGGCCATGTTTGCGGATATGGAAAAGGCCACCTCCTATCTTCTGGTACAGTTCTTTATCGTCAAAGACGACGGATTGGGACGACAGCTCAAGGATATTCTCATACGCAAGGCCGGAGAGGGAATCCGGGTCTGTTTTTTGTACGATGAGATAGGGAGCCAGGGATTGACCGTGGAATATCTCAAGGGCCTGCAGCAGGCCGGGGTGATGGTTGCTCCCTTCCATACGACCAAGGGGAAGGCCAACCGTTTCCAGATCAATTTTCGTAATCACCGCAAGATCGTTGTCGTGGATGGAGAGGTCGCTTTTGTGGGGGGGCACAATGTTGGGGACGAGTACGTATCCCGCCATTGCAAGTTCGGATCCTGGCGTGACACCCATGTCCGGGTGGAAGGACCGGTGGTCAAGGCGGTCCAGTTTACTTTTGTCGAAGACTGGTATTGGGCACGTGGAAAAATTCCTGAAGGGTTGACCTGGAAGATGGTCCGTGCCGGACAGAAAGGCGAGGAGACATTGAGTATTGCCTCAGGACCAGCGGATAATGTGGATACCTGCGGGCTTTTTTTTGTCGAGGCCATCAATCGGGCCAGAAAGCGGATATGGATCGCCAGCCCCTACTTCGTCCCCGATCAGCGGGTCCTGGCGGCCCTCAAGCTGGCCGCCCTGCGTGGAGTGGACGTGCGTATCCTGTTGCCCCAGAAACCGGATCATCTGGCCGTGTATCTGGCGTCTTTCGCCAGGTACGAAGAAATCCTTCCTCTGGGCATCAAGCTGTACAGATACCAAGAGGGATTCATGCACCAAAAGGTTGTCCTGGTGGATTCTTCGTTTGCCGCCGTGGGCACGGCAAATATGGACAACCGTTCCTTTCGTCTCAATTTTGAGATCATGCTCCTTAATTTCAGCGGATCATTTATCACTCAAGTCGAGAGCATGCTCAAGGACGATCTGACAAGATGCCGGCCCGTCGATCTGAACGATTATCAGGGCCGCAATTTTTTGTTCAGATTCGCTGTCCGCGTGGCGGCATTGGTCTCACCCATTTTGTGAGCAAAAAAACTTTGAAGACTTTGAAGAAGACTCTGGAAGACTCTGGGACAGGCAAATAATACTGGCCACCCCGCCCCCTCCATGCTAAGCAAG
>NZ_JBUDSQ010000124.1:0-4774 GCF_054921335.1 Desulfoplanes sp.
AACACTTATACCAGGTGCTGGCCAATGAATTGGACGTTACCCACTGGAAAGTCAGCGTAGGTTATGGAGTAGCACAACTATTTATCTTCTCGACGATCATTGGTCTATCCCAAGTCGGTCTATGGGCGGTGTGGACCGGCTTATTTGGGTTTGCAATTTGCTGGTTTTTTATAGATGCAATAATCAAACGGAAAGCTTGGAAAAAATCAATGCCCGGTCTAAGAGAGTAATGGCGAGTTACACCACCTTATGCTCCAATTTCCTGTTACCTACCGGGCTAAACATCAATTCTTTCTCAATATTCGCATTGAAATATGCCTCGTGAGCAGAGTATCTGGCTGTAGATAAGACCAAAAAATTCCTCTAACGTTTTTTGGGTATACATTTCACGAATCAACCAATGGGCTACTCCATGACTCAAATAACCAAGACTCGTTCTCGTTTTCAAAACGTTCCAGTCGTTCCAACACATTCATCACCAGCCTGTCCTTCACGATATTTCAGCCTGGTTCTCGTGGCTCTGCTCGTCTACAGCCTTGGTCTCTTCCTCCGCCTGCTCGAACTTCCGGCCTGGCAGGCCCCTTTCTATCAGATAGACGGTGAAAAACTCATGGCCACCCATGATGCCTATTACTGGCTGGCAGGTGCTCAGGGAACGGCCAGAACTCTTGGTACGGGGTTCATGGAGTTCATAAAAATCATGCATTCGGTCATCCCCGTTCCATTAGGAAATCTCGGTTTTTTCCTTCCTGTCATCCTGGCCCCGATGGCAGGAATTCCCCTCTGCTATCTGGCCTGGAAGGAAAACATGCCTGAAGCGGGACTCGGGGCCGGGTTGCTCGGCGTCAATTGCATGGGCTATTTTCTGAGGACCCGTCTCGCTTTCTGCGATACCGATCCATTTGCCCTAGTATTCCCAACGGTTGTTGCAATAGCCATCATTCTATGGACCATTCCGATAGTGCGCCGTTTTTCAAGTCCTAGCAGACAATTAGCAGAACCCCAAGACCCCAGATCCTTTGAGCTAATCGTTAAGATAACAGCTTATGGCATCGGCATCGGCCTTGTTTGCCTACTGGGTTTCTGGCTCTACTCCAAAAATAAAATGCTTATCATAGCCATGATCACCATCGCTCTCTCGGGTTGTCTCATTCGCGGAACTACTCCATCCCGATGGCTTTCTGCATGGTTCTTTCTTGCAATATACTCGGTTGGATACGGATCGTGGATAGGACTGACGTTTGTCCTGGCTGGGCTTATAATACTCTATCCACTTCTCCGATTCGGTGCGAGAGAAACCCAATTATGGGCATTCCTCGCTGCCGTGGCCGTAGTTATCCTTGTCTATACGGATTTCCATATGATTCTTTGGGCAATCGTGACGAAAATTATGGTGTACGCCAAACCGATCATTTTCAATCCCACAAGCAATGCTGCAGGCCTAAATCTTCCGGATGTCATGCAAAGCATTCGAGAAGCCCAGAATGTCAATATGACCTTACTGTACTCTCGTATCGCTGGTAATGCGGTCCTGTTTTGGAGTGGCATTTTCGCTTACATGTATCTTATCTGGAAAAAACCAGCCTATCTCATTCTCCTCCCGGTCTGCGGCCTGAGTCTAGCCGCAGCAAAACTGGGCAACCGTTTCACCATGTACGGAGGCATCGTCTGGGGAACGGCCCTCTGTTTCGGCCTGAGCACCTTTCTTTCCTCGTTTGACCTCTCAACGAAAAAAAAATGGATCGCCCAGCTCCTACTATCCCTGGCTATCATCTGGCCCATCTGGCAGGTCGCCGATGCCTGCAGGCCCGCTCCCATCCTTCCCCAAGTCTATGCCCAGACATTCAAGGATCACCACGAAAAAACCGAACCCGATGCCCGGTTGTGGCAGTGGTGGGATTATGGGTACGCGGCCCAGTATTATGCAGGGAGGATGAGTTTTGCCGACGGCGGACTCCATGACGGCCCATGGCTCTATCCCCTGGCCCTGGTCCATTGCACGGATTCCCCCGCCCAGGCGGCCCGGATGATCGCCTATACCACCCTGAGTCAGCAGAAAACCTTTGCATCCAACGACACCTTGCAAAAGAATACCAGCCTGGATTGGACAGCACCTTTTTATCTGACCGACCCCGTGCAATCTCTTGAGGCGATGTCGCCGGCAGACGCCCAGGCATTCGTCGACAATTTGAGGAGGAGCCCGTTGCAAGGAAGTCAGGACTTCCCAGCCCAATACTTCATCGTTTCCTGGGAAAACCTCCGCCTGGCCTACTGGATATCCTATTTCGGCAACTGGGATCTGGTCACCGGCACGCCCAGCCCGGGAAAAATCCAGCGCATGAACGGGAAAATTCAATTCGACACAAAAAAAGGAATTATCAAGACCGGTCGTCAGAATATCCCCATCGACACCCTGGATATCATCTCGGACAAAGGAACCCGTCAGCTGGCCTGGCCCAACGGCAAAGGACTGCACGGGGTGCTCAATCAGCTCTCAAAGGAAGTTTACGTCATGGACAACAAGATCTATCGGTCCATGATGGTCCAGATGCTCATCAGCCCGCCAAAGAAATTTGAACCCTATTTCGAACTGACTGTGGACCACTATCCTTGGGCACGAGCCTACAGGGTTCAATAGAATTGATCACGTTCCTGATATCCCCCCGGCACTCCGGCTCCCAGGGTCTACCTTAAACAAACAATGCATGGGCATATTCCATCGTCCTGATAAGTAAGGTTTATTTTAATGTTCCTCTCCCTTGCCCAACTCAAAAACACCAAGTTTTACATCATGCTCGCAGCGGATGCCGTGATTTTTGCCATCTCCCTGCTGCTGGCCTATCTGCTCCGCTTTGAATTCACCCTCGACCCCGGTTACCAGCAACAATACCTGACCCTGTTGCCCATAGCCATCGGGATCAAGATATTTTTCTTTTTACTCTTCGGCCTGTACCGGGGCATGTGGCGGTACACCAGTACAGGGGACTTCTGGCGGCTCCTCCAGTCCATATTCTTTTCCCAGATGGCCCTGATTGCCTATGTGGCCTATATCTCCCATTTTCAGGGCCATCCCCGCTCTGTGTTTCTCATCGACGGACTCCTGGCTCTTCTTGGTGCCGGCGGGCTCCGCCTGAGTATCAGATCCGTGTATTATTATCCAGGCACCCCCTTTTCTCTCGCTGCAACTTGTCTTCCCTTTTGCAAGATTCCCAAACCGGGTAATCCCGCTCTCATTATCGGTGCCGGAGATGCAGCAGAAAAAGTGTGCCGCGAAATACTGGAAGACCGCGAACGTATATACAGTCTGATCGGGTTTGTGGATGACGATCCAGACAAACAGGGACGTCTTGTTCACGGCATCCCTGTACTTGGGATGGTCGGTGACATTTCTTCACTGGTGACAGAATATGCTATCCAAGAGATCCTCATTGCCATTCCTTCGGCCAAAGCTCAGGCCATGCGCGCCATTTTGGATGAATGTAAACAGACAGGAATCAGGGTAAAAACACTGCCCGGCATCAAGGACCTCATCGGTGACAAAGTCAGCATCAAGGATCTGCGCGACATCAATTATGCGGATCTTCTCAGTCGTGCACCGGTCACCCTTGAGACCGAAAGCATAGCCGCATATCTGAAAGGCAAAACAGTGCTGATTACCGGGGCAGGCGGCTCCATCGGCTCTGAGTTATGCAGACAGATCATCCCCTTTGATCCAGGCACACTGATTCTTGTAGATGCGTGTGAAGAACACCTTTACAACATCCAGATGGAACTCCACCATGAATTGGGATTTCACAACTACATCCCAGTTCTCGGACTCATCCAGGACAAGGAACTCATGGAGCGCATCTTTGCAACATATCGCCCCGATGCCGTGTTCCATGCGGCCGCCTACAAACACGTGCCCATGATCGAGCGCAACCCCTGGCAGGCCATCGACAACAACATTCTTGGAACCAAAATTATCATGGAAACGGCTGCCCGGCACCAGACAGACCGGTTCGTCCTCGTATCCACGGACAAGGCGGTCCGCCCGACCAATGTCATGGGAGCGAGCAAACGGGCCACGGAAATCATCATGCAGACCGTCCAGGACAGCACAACAACCTTTCTGGCAGTGCGCTTCGGCAATGTTGTCGGATCGTCCGGGTCGGTCATTCCCCTGTTCAGGAAGCAGATCGAAAAAGGCGGCCCGGTCACGGTCACCCATCCCGAGGTCACCCGCTATTTCATGACCATCCCCGAGGCATCCCAGCTCATTCTTCAGGCCGGAGCCATGGGCAAGGGAGGGGATATCTTTGTCCTGAACATGGGTACACCGGTCAGGATTGCCGACATGGCCAAGGACCTCATCCGACTTTCAGGCAAGGACCCTGATGATATTGACATCGTCTTTACGGGCCTTCGCCCCGGAGAAAAATTGTACGAAGAACTCATTTCCGAAGATGAAGGAGTCGTCCATACCCACCACGAAAAAATCATGGTTCTCTCTCCGGAAGTGGAAGAAAAATTCCGGAATCCTGACTTCAAAACCCGGCTCGGCAAAATGCTAAAACAGCTTGCCAGCCTGTCGGCCATCCATGATCCCACAGGCATAAAAAAATCACTGCATGAACTCATACCCGAATACTCGATGAAAAAATCCCAAAGCGTTCTGAGTAAACAAGATAGCCGATACCCATAGTGCACATAGCACTTACGTATGACGTTTTAACTCTCTTTTGTCATACATTATTCCATACAAAGAAATTGGGTATGTATATTTTGCCGATAA